>JAQVHG010000013.1 GCA_028696365.1 Methanofollis sp. | reverse complement strand
TGGGTTTTCGCCGATTTTTGTAAACCATGTTAATTTAACCTTTTGAATAAGGTAATCCTTTTTATGTCCTCGCTGGGAGATTTATTACGATTACCTTTTGGAAGGTGGCCCTCCTCCAGATAATGAGGTGAGTATGTGAAGATGAAGGAACGATTTATGATTCTGGCACTTCTGGTCTTTGCAGTGGCAGGGATGCTTGTCGCACCTGTGACTGCAGCAACGACTGAAGTGACCGTTACCAAACTGGCCAGTGACGACCAGACCGTCATCGACCAGAGAACAGTATCATGGGAATGGATGAGAGACAATCTCCCGGTCCTTGGGGACGGAGAGACGATGTATTACACCCAAGGACCGATCTTTGAAGACGCCTGGGATGAAGTCCACCCTGGCGAACCCTATGATGCCTGGAACCCCACCGAGGATGTCAACATCGAGTACAAGGACCATGGCGAATTCATGGGTACCGATGTCAAGGATCTCTGTGAACTCGTCGGCGGAGCCGACCCAGATGAAATGGTCGAGATCAAGGCCCGTGATGGTCTCACCAAGAAGTGGCCTGCGGAGTACATCTACACCCCCAACCCCAAGCAGGGGCCGATGGGGATCGCATGGCATCACGGCAAGGACACCGGGACAGTCGAGGAAAATTTCAGAGAGGGTATGCGCCTCTACTTCTTTGTAGAGACAACCAACAATGACGGGATGCTAGTCTGGGGCAACTGGGACATGCACGAGTCATGGGACGAGGAGTACTGGTATTACTTTGAGAAACCTACATTGCCCTCGGCCAGTGGTGTCTCGGTCCAGATTGTCTCAGACATCACCATCCACAGCAATGACCCCGCCCCAGAGGGCTGGTCTATCTCCCTCAATGGTTCGACCGACCGCACCCTCACCAGAGATGAGTTCATCACCCTCGCTGCAGCACATCCTGCTTCATTCAAGACAAACAAATTCGGCCTCCTTGAAGGCGCCGATCTCTCTGCGGTCATCGGTCTCGTCGACGACGACGACCCCGCAACCGTGAACGAAGCCCTCGCCGCGCAGAACTACACGATCACCGTCTACGGTGAGAAGAAGGGCACAGAACAGATCTCTACCTTCTACTCTACCGAAGTCACAGACGGTGAGAAGACCTATGTTCTCGGGAACAAGTTCGACGGCATCGAACTGAACAAGACTGGGATTGACGGCCGCGTCTTCTTCCCTCTCTACTTGCAGGGTACGGGTGTCGACGGCACACAGCGGGCTCTAGAAGAGATCTCAAAGATCGAACTCGACCTGTCCAATATTGAACCTGGCATCGATGTACTCTATGAAGGCAATGTTTTCCTTCCCAATGTCGATGTCACGGTGACTTCAAGTCAGGGAGTAGACTACTCAATCCCTTCAAGGACTCCGCTCGGTGCTCTTGACACTGTCGCAGCGACTGAAGGCTTCACCTATGCAGTCACCGACAAGAAATGGGGTGACTCTGGTGTCCTGATGCTTGATGATATCGGGACATATCCCTATGGTGACGGTAAGAGTTGGAGTTGTCATGTGAACGGTGAAGTGCTTGATGATTACAGCAACCCAGCCACTGATGGCTTGAACAAACGTGTTCTCGCAGATGGCGACCGCGTGAACTTCTACTACGGGCCAAAGGGTGCAACCACCCCTGAGAGTGCTGAGGCATCTATCCTGCTGACAACACGTCTCACAGATGCCGAGATCGTCTACAACGGCGAGGTCACCCTCGGTGACGAGGACGTGACCGTGACCGCAGACAGCGGTAAAGAATACACCGTCTGTAGTCTCACTCCACTTGGTGCCCTTGAGACAGTAGCAAAGGCTGAGGGTTTGACTTATACAGTCACTGATAAAAAATGGGATTTTTCCGGTATCCTCCTGCTCAACGATATCTGGAAATACACCTATGGCAATGACAAGAGTTGGTGTTGCTATGTAAATGGGGTGCCCCTCGATGATTTCAGCAACCCTGCCACTGACGGTCTGAACACCCGCGCTCTCGCCGATGGCGACCGAGTTATCTTCTACTATGGCACAAAGGGTGCGACTACCCCGGCAAATGCTGAGGCTACACTCCTCCTCACGATACAGTCCACTGTTGCACCTGTAGACTGGACTCTCTCCCTGAAAGGCGCCTGTGACGAAACCGTCACAAAGGCAGAGTTCGAAAAGGCCCTCCCTTGCAAGGGCCACTCCGTGAGCTGGACCGATCCCGAGACCAGTGACGTCTGGGCCGGTATGCCCCTCTGGATGCTCGTCGCCATGATCGACGACGAGGAGAGCGGGAGCCACTACACTTTCAACGACGACCTGGTCGCCGAAGGCTACTCGGTGAAGGTCACCTCAAGGGACGGCCACTCAATCAACATCCCGAGCGCCGAGATAGCAAAGAAGGGCGACAGTTTCATCGTTGCAAACACTCTCAATGGCGAAACACTCCCTCAGACCATCGGCGAGAAGGAGAAAAAGTGCTGGCCTCTCCAGATCAAGGGCTCAGCAGCTGACGCCGGACAACTTGTCGGCGCCATCGCCTCCATCGAGCTCGTCGGTCTTCCTGAACCCTCTGAGGGCTGGACCCTGAAGATCTGCGGTGCGGTCAACGACACCATCACCCAGGCAGAGTTCGAGGAAGTCGGGTGCCACGGCACGGTCGAGTATACCGACGACAAGAACCGTGTCTGGAGCGGTGTGCCTCTCTGGCTCCTTGTCGGCGTCTCTGACGATATCGAGACCACCGACCACTGGACCTTTGACGAAGACCTTGCCAAGGACAACTACACCGTGAGACTCGTCTCCGGCGACGGACAGACTCAGTCCTTCGGGAGCGAGCAGGTCAGTACGAGCGATGGATTCATCCTTGCCAACACCCTGAACGGCACCCCGATCGAAGAGACTGAATCATATCCACTCAGGATCGTCGGGGAGAATGTCGGTGCAGGCCTGAAAGATGTCGCCGAGATCGACCTCGTCGACCTTATCCCTGGACCGGCGGAAGAAGGTTCCTGGAACCTCGAACTGAAGGGGAAGATCGACTACACCTGTACGGAGGCATTCTTTGAAAACGCGGCCAGTTGTCCATATCATACTCTCACCTGGACGAACTCCAAGACTGGTGAGAAATGGGGCGGCATTTCCCTCCATGACCTCTGCGGATGGGTCGACGACCGCATCCCGCATGGTCCGAACGCCTTCAACGGCGGTGTCGCCAATGCTGGGTATACCGTGATCGTCACCGCCGGTGACGGTTTCTCCACGGAGTTCTCAAGCAAGGACATCGCCGAGCACGAGGACGACTACATTGTTGCAAACACGCTCAACGGCACTGCACTCCCGAAGGGAGAGAAAAAACCCTGGCCCCTGCGACTTGTCGGACCTGCCGTCTCAGGCAGCAACAGTGTCGGCAACATCGCCTCCATCGAACTGACAGAGTTCCAGAAACCAACCGAGATCCCCACGGTACGGATCGTCAAGTACGCCGAAGACCGCACGACTGTCCTCAGCGAGAAAACCGTCGACTACACCTGGATGAAGGAGAATCTCAAGGTCTACGGTGATGGCGAGACATATTACCGCTATGAAGGCCTGAACTTCCCACCCAACGACCCCTGGGACAAGGACGAGACCTATCCTCATGGTTACTTCAAGATCGAAGAGCAGATCATGGGCACCTCAGTCCGTGACCTCTGCGACCTTGTTGGCGGCATGGGCCCGGACACCGAGATCACCTTCGCCGCCCCTGACGGATGGGAGACGACCCTCCATTACGACAACATCTATGCCCCGGATGAGCGGCAGGGCGAGGCCGTCCTGGCCTGGTACTCCGGAGGGAAGGGCTATGTCCCTGACTACAATGACGGGTATCGGCTCTTCTTCACGCCCGAAGACTGCATCTTCGGCCAGTGGGACATGCACGAGTGCATCGACGAGAAGTACTGGCACTACAACTCCGGCCTCCCGTCCTGCGCCGGTCTCTCGGCCAAATATGTCTCAGAGATCAGGATCTACGACGTGCCTGAACCAGACTGGAACCTCCAGCTCGAAGGGGCCATAGACAAGGCCATCAGCAAGGGGTACTTCGAGAGCGGGCTTGCCTGCACCATGGGCGCCAACCACGAGAAGTCCTATATCGACAAGAAAAAAGGTAGAGAATGGTCAGGTATGCCCCTCTGGTTCCTCCTCGGTTATGTCGACGACGAGAACTTCCATACCGGTAAGTCATTCAATGCCGACCTTGCCGCCGAAGGGTATGACGTCCATATCATCGGCCGCGACGGTTCAGAGACAGTCATCAACAGCCGCGATGCGATGTACAGCGACAACTACATCCTTGCAAACTCGCTGAACGGCCTGCATCTCGACGGTGACGATGAGAACTGGCCGCTCAGGCTTGTGGGCGAGAATGTCAGCGGCATGGACACCATCAAGGGCGTCGTCAAGATCGCCTTCATCCCGTCGACCATGGAAGACGAGGTCGTCGCCATCGGTGACATCGGTGCCGGTGAGAATACGACGCTCGACCTTGAAGAGGGAGCGTTCTCGGCGATCACCATCACGGCCGCCGGTGACATCACAGATGGAAAACTCGCGATCAGGACCCCTGACGAGTTACCCAACTACATCGACACACCGGCAGAGAGGATCTACCAGTACCTCCATGTCGTCTACCCGGCTCCAGAGAACACCATCGACGAGGCCGTCATCACCTTCGACCTCCCGGTCAGTTGGCTGCGTGCCCACGAAATGAAGACCGGCGATGTGAAACTGATGCGGTACACCGACGGTGCCTGGCAGACTCTCAAGACTACATATGTGAAGGAGGAGAACGGAAAAGCGTACTTCAATGCGGTCACCGACAAATTCTGCTACTTCGCGGTTGGCGGCACACCGCCGTCGAAGCCAATCTCTGGCATTACCTCCTCCTCTGGAGGTAAATCCTCTGACATCTCCGCCTTTGCCGCTTCATTCAAGCCCGACGAGACGAAGACCTTCCTGGTAGGTGAGACGGCGATCGCAAAGATCACGGTCACCGCCTACGAAGAAGTTTCAGACTTCCTGGTCACAGTGAAGAAGGCCCATCTCGGAAACGACGTCCAGATGCCTGACGGGCAGGTGTATGAACTCCAGGAGGTTACCCTGTACCATGCCGACCCTGCGGCACTCGACGGGATCACCCTCGAGTTCACCGTGCCATCGACCTGGCTTGAGAACCACGATGTCGAAGCAGGTGACGTGGTCATGCTGCGGTATGTCGACGGCGCCTGGAAGCACCTCGACACCACCCTTGTCAGTGAAGAGAATGACAAGGCAGTCTACCGCGCCGACTCGCCTGGGTTCTCGTACTTTGCCATCGCCACTATGAAGGGCGGGGCCGCCGAACCTGAGGAGACACACCCCTCAGTCGAGGCACCAGTCGAGACCCCGACCGCACCGGTGAACCAGACGGCAGATGAGACGACGGTGCCGACCACTGCACCGACCAAGACCCCGGTCTTCTGGGGCCTACCGCTCATCGCCCTCGGTGCGCTCCTGATTCTCAGGAGAGAATAACACCCATTTTTTATGCAACATGAATTTTTCAGGATTTGAAAAAGGAGTTGAATGACAAATGAAACAGCACGGCGTATTGAAAATCGCCTCCCTCGTGCTGCTCCTGCTGGTCTTCATGATACCGGCGGCTGCCGCGACGAGCGAGGTGCATGTCGTCAAGTACGCCCCTGACGGGACTACAGTCCTGGATGAGAGAACTGTTGACTTCACATGGATGGAAGAGAACCTGCCTGTCCTCGGGGACGGCAAGACCCATTATTACCACCAGGGCCCGACCTTCAACGAATCTGACCTCTGGGACCCTGCCGAATACCAGAATGTCGACACCCGTGATCTGGGTGCGGTGAAAGGGACCGCGGTCAGTGACCTCTGCGACCTTGTCGGCGGCATGACCGCTGGCGACACCCTCAAGGTCAAGGCTGAAGACGGGTTCTACAAGAAATTCTCCTACGAGAGCGTCTACGAGGAAGACCCCAGAAAAGGATCCATGGGGATCGCCTGGTACGTGGGCGAAGACTCTCTCACCGGCGACCCGCAGGGGTCTGGCTATGTCCCTGAGTACTATGACGGCATGCGCCTGATCTTCTTTGCCGACACCTCGACCAATCCCTGGGGCTGGCACGTCTTTGGGAACAATGATATGAAAGAGACTCTCCCTGAGGACGAGTGGCATTTCTTCGGCGGCGACTGGCCCTCGACGAGCGGGCTCTCGGTCAAGCACGTGGGCGAACTCGCGATCACGGCACATGACGCCGGGAACGATACCGGCGATCTCCCGACGACCCCGGCCACCGAGTCTCCCCTCTCTCCGCTGGCAGGGCTCCTTGCCCTCTGTGCTGTCGCCGCCCTGAGGAGGTGAACCGGCCATGAAGAGTATGCACAGCACGACGGCCAGGTGCCTGGCCGTCACCGCACTCTTCCTTTTTCTCGTAGCATTGATCGCGGTCCCGGCCTCTGCGGCGCCGACGACCGAACTGACCGTCACCAAACTGGCAAGCGATGATGAAACTGTCCTTGGCCAGAAGACCGTCACCTGGGAATGGATGAGAGATAATCTCCCAAATCTTCCGAAAGAAGGAGGCGGCGAGACGACCTATTACAACCAGGGTCCGATCTTTGATAGCGCTTGGGAAAAGAAACATCCTGGCGAGGATTACGACTACTGGAACCCGACCGAGGACATTAACCTTGATTATAAGGATTATGGCGAGTTCAAGGGCACCGATGTCAAGGACCTCTGCGAACTCGTTGGTGGGGTGGCAAAGGGAGACATGATCGAGATCAAAGCTCGTGACGGGATGTATAAAAAGTGGCCAGCAGAGTACGTCTATTCTCCCAACCCCAGGCAGGGCCCGATGGTGATCGCCTGGTATCATGGAAAAGAAGACGAGGGGCATGGTTATGGCTACATCGACGAAGGATTTTCAAATGGCATGCGCCTCTACTTCCTTGCCGAGACGACGAACGATGCCGGGATGCATGTCTGGGGCAACTGGGACATGCACGAATCGTGGGACGAGGAGTATTGGTATTTCTATAATAACGAGTTGCCCTCAGCAAGTGGCAGTTCAGTCTATCATGTCGACCGGATCATCATCCACAGCCAGATCGACCCCAGTCAGGGTGGTTCTTCCTCTGGTGACGGCGGGTCCTTCAGGCCTCATGGGTTCGAGGGCGCAACGCTCACCCCAACCCTCCATGGAACAGTGAACGGATCGATCTCTCTTCTCCAGACCGACGGCGGTGCACAGAACATCACCTCTGGCGAGACCGCGCACTTCACGCTCAACACCACCACGCTTGAGGACGTCGAGACCGCCCGCTTGTATCTTTTCGGGACCAACAACACTGCAAAGGACGAGGCCGAGAAGGGTGATCTCTCTGCCGTGCTTGATTCGCAGGGGCTCAGCCTTACGGAGTACTATGCCGACCTTGGCCCTGAAAACGATGAGCCCGCCGTCGAGACCTGGTGCTATGACCTCAAGGCCGCGGTGCCGGCAGGCAACCTCTCACTCGACGTGAACTATCGCGGCCCTGAAGAGGCCGGGCTCACCCTGTACGGCGGGGTGCTCTTCGCGGTCGTCAGGGAGAACGCGACCACCACCTACTGGGTGGCCGAGGGTGCGGACGCCATCGAGGCCGACCCAGACGCCGGCGTCGACGAAGAAGCCGCCACGAGCAAGGCCGAGTTCGCCGAAGAGGTCATGCGAGACGGGGATATCGAGGCCAGAGTCTACTCGGTCGTGACCGGAGCATGCGGGAACGACACCTACACCAACGCTCTCACCTTCCATGACGGGGAGTGGATGAACCTCCTCAATGCAGGTGAAGAGAAGATCTCGATCGGAGAGGCCGAGGTGACTCCATACCTCAGACCGGTGGAGAACACGCTTGCCGTCTCCAGCGTTTCCTATGATGAACGCGGCGACTACCTGGAGAACCGTCTTGCGGTCCTGGTCGTCAGCGACGCAGAGCCGGAGGCCACACCGACGACGGCACAGACGACCGCACCCCCCACTGTCCAGACTACTGCCACGCTCCCACCCACCACGCTACCTGAGGTTGGAGATGGCGAGGACGCCCAGGAAGGAGATCTCTGGTCCGGCCTTCTTGGCTGGCTCCACGCCCTCCCGCTCGTTGGCTCGCTCTTCCCGGCACCTGCGGCCGGGACCGACGGTCCTGCGGCACCCACACCGCCTCCGGTCCTTGAACCAGTCTCGACCCCCTTCCCTGCACCCGCGCTTCCTGAGAGCGCACCCCTCACCATCATCACCGCACCGGCCGGAGCACAGGTCGTCCTTGACGGGGAGTATCTCGGAAAGATCACCCCGGCCAGATTGGAAGATGTGTCCACTGGCACCCACTCCCTCGAACTAGTCCTTGAGGGCTACCGCTCCTACGAGACCACCTTCGACCTCACTGAGGAGACCGATGTGACCATTGCCCTTGAGTCCACCAACCCCAACACGAAAGTCGACCCGGACGGCCTTGACCTCCTTGCCATGCAGGGGAGTGACCTGCGGTCTGGTGGAGTCTATGTCGCCGCTTCCGACGCAGGGGCCACGATCTATATCGACGGCAGAAAGATCGATGGGATGACTCCAAAGGTAGTCAACGGTCTCAAGGAAGGGCGACACAAGGTAAAGATCAAAAAAGACAAGATCTCGTATAATGTCGACACCAAGGAGGTCTGGGTCGTCGCCGGCAAGGTAGTCCCACTCTATTTCAGCCGTTATGGCGGCGGTTCCATGGACCGTGCGGTCACTGTCGAGGCACCTGCCTACAAGGGCAAGATGTGTGCCGTCAACGGGCATGCGACCGGCAAGAAAATCCCGGCAAAGGTGAAGGTTCCACCACTCACGGCATATGTCTCCCTCTGCCATAACGGCACCTACCTCTCATTCCCGATCTCGGACCGGGTGGAGGATGGCGGGACCGCAACGCTTGATGACGTGCCTGGTCTCACTACCCTCAGAGTCGACTCGACCCCTGGCGGGGCCGAGGTCTTCATCGACGGCTTTGCCACCGGTCATGCGACACCTGCCCTCATCGAGAATATCTCGTACGGGCGGCATGGCGTGATGGTCACAAAGCCCGGGTATCTTCCTAAAGAGGATGAAGTCTTCATCCCTGAGAGGATCGACGACCGCGCGATAAAGTTCACTCTTGACACCTATGCCCATGGTGGCCTGTATGTGAACAGCACCCCGGCGGGAGGACGGATCTATCTCTATGGGAAGAACACCGGGGAGGTCACCCCGCATCTCTTCACCGGGATGGACATAGGGAAGTATTCTGTCAAGGTAGTCGGGCGTTCTGACTCGAAGACCGTCGAAGACGTGATGATCCACCCAGACCAGGTGGCGACCTGCGAGGTCAGGCTGAGGAGATGATTGGCGTAGGATCTGAGCAGAAGGGCGGCGTTGCATGGCTCTTCCTTGTCATGCTCCTCCTCCCCGCCGCGGCGACGGCGGCGGGAGATGCCCTCCTCTGGGGGCCGTATGTCACCGGGACCGACGAGACCTCGGCGGTCGTCTCCTGGAAGACCGCCGGGCCGACGAGTGGGAGCGTGGTGGCCTACGCCGATGAGACAACCTTCCAGGAGGAGGGATACACTGCGGAGGCGGCCGACGATGTTGCGGCCTCGCTCCACCACGTCGCCCTCACCGATCTTACCCCAGGTACTGTGTATCATTACACAGTGAGGACTGACGAGGAGGCAACCGGCCCGGACTGCCGGTTCAGGACCTTCGGGGAGGGGCCGTGCACCTTTGTGGTCTACAGCGACACACGGGGCCAGGCTCCCTACTTCACTCCGCTGGAACGGCACAAACTGGTCGCCGACCGGATTGCAATGGAAGAGAACCTCTCGTTTGTTCTCCACTGCGGGGACTTCGTCACCTTCGGGCATGACCTCGATGAATGGAGTGAGTTCTTTGCGTCTGGACGGCAGATGCTCTCGAACACCTCGCTTTACCCGGCGCTCGGCAACCACGAGGGGAACCGCTCGGTGTACTACGAGACCTTCGGGATGCCTGAGTGGTACTCCTTCGATTGCGGCCAGGCCCACATCGCGGTCCTCGACTCGAATGACTGGGCGAAGGGGCGGCTCGACGAAGAGACCGCATGGCTGGAAGAAGACCTTGCCAGTGCCGACGGGCAGTGGACCTTTACCGCCTTCCACCACCCAGTCTTCTCCTCCAATGAGCGCCACTGGGGCGGGGACCGCACCCTCCACGACGCATGGGTCCCGCTCTTCGAGCGCTACGGTGTTGCCGGGGTCTTCAGCGGGCATGTCCATGCTTATGAACGCTACACCGTGAACGGGACTGAATATTTTGTGATCCCCTGCGGCGGGGAGGCGCTCTATCCGCTTGCAGAGGAAAAAATGGCCGGGTATGCGAAGAGCCTTGAGCACACCCTCGCCTACCTCCGGGTGCATGTGACCGCGGAGAACGTCACGGCCGAACTGGTGCCGGTGGCAACGCTCTCTGAGGACAGCAAGGAGGTCGTGTATCTCTACCCCCCTGACACCGTCTTCGAGACGGTGGTGATGACGCCGCAACGTGGAGGAGAAGAGGCTGCACAGACACCCCTCTCTCCGTTCTGCGCATGCGCGGCATTTGGTATCGCGACTCTGTGGCTGAGAAAAACATGGTGATTGTATGAACACGAGAAAGAGTATATTTCTGGTCCTGCTCCTCTGCGCATGTTTCGCAGGGGTCCAGGCCGCACCGACCGACTCGGTGTATGTGGTAAAACTTGGAGACAACGGCACCACGGTGCTCAACGAGACGACCGTCGACTACCAGTGGATGGAGACGAATCTCCCGGTCCTTGGCGACGGCGTGACCCATTACTACCATCAGGGCCCGGTCTTTGCCGAGGACAAAGAGACCCAGTGGGACAAGAACGAGACCACCAACTTCAAGGACCGCGGGGCAGTAAAAGGGACTGACCTTGCCGACCTCTGCGACCTGGTCGGCGGGATGGAGCCCGGCGACGAGGTGATGATCAAGGCGGGCGATGGGTATCATATCGAGTTCGGATACGAGAACGTCTATGAACCCGCATCCCGTCAGGGCCCGATCGGCATCTGCTGGTACAATGGCGAGGACGCCGCCGTCGGCGAACGCCAGGGTGTCGGCTATTCGCCTGACTATCATGCCGCCATGCGTCTGGTCTTCTTTGCCGACAACTCGACCAACCCTGAGGGCAAGCATGTCTTCGGGAACCAGGACATGCGCGAGTGCTTCCCGCCCGAACGCCTCCACCTCTTCAACAACCTCTACCCCTCGACCTCGGGCTACACTGTGAAGTGGATCGACGAGGTCCGGGTCTATGAGGGCGGGTATGGCGGGGCCAAGAATGTCCCTGTCAAGTCGCTCCAGGGCTCTGCCGTACCTGAGACGACCGAAGTCCCGGCGACCACAGAACCCACAGAGAGCCCGGCACCGGTCTTCGGACTGCTGACCGGGCTTGGTCTCGCAGGACTGGTATGGAGGATGCGCCGATGAAGACCAGTTTTATCCAGTGTCTTGCCCTCGTCGCGCTCATCTGTGCGGCGGCCGCCTGTGGGTGTACCGGGACGAACGGTCCTGGCGCTCAGGTCGAGGACGAGATCGCCTGGAACCTCACGCTCACCGACGGCACGCAGGAGAAGGTGCTCTCCTTCTCTGAGGTCAAGGCTCTTCCTGCCTGGGAGGGCTACGGCTATGCGGTCTCCACAGTTGGGATCAAGTACGGGCCCTACAACGTGAAGGGCGTCCCTCTCACCGCGCTCTTCGAGCAGATCGGCGGGTTTGAAACCGGCGATCAGGTCGGGATCTCGGCGCCTGACGGCTACTACTGGGTCTTCGACGATGAGCAGGTGGCCGGGAAGGGATTTGTGACCTTTGACGAGGACCTCAAGGAGAAACCCTCGCCAGATCTCACCCTAGTCCTTGCCTACGAGTTCAACGGCACGGCGATCCCAGAAGAGGATGGCGGGCCGCTCAGGGTCGTGGTCGGCACCGCCGAACCTGGCACCATCACCGAGGGGAGCGCCTGGGTGAAGTGGGTGGACACGATCGAGGTGGAACGTTCATGAGGGGCCTCCCCCTCATGCTCCTTCTCCTTGCGGCGGCGTGCGTCCTGACTGCCGGGTGCACCGGCGGCGACGACGCACCCACCACCCTCCGCGTCGTCCCGGCCGGGAGTCTTCTTCTTCCCATGGAAGAGGTGGAGGCCGGGTTTGAGGCCTCCCATCCTGGGGTGGACGTCCAGATCGAGGGGCACGGTTCCATCCAGTGCGTGAGGCAGGTGACTGATCTTCACCGCGCCATCGACGTAGTGGTGGTCGCAGACGAGGCCCTCATCCCTGACATGATGTACCGCCCGATGGAGGAAGGCGACGGGAACTACACCGACTCGTACACCACCTTCGCCACCAACCAGATGGTCATTGCCTATACTAACCACAGCCTGTATGCCGATGAGATCACCAGCGAGAACTGGTACGAGGTTCTTGCCAGGCCAGGCGTCGTCGTCGGGATCTCGAATCCCATGCTCGATGCCGCGGGCTACCGCTCGCTGATGACGACGACGCTTGCCGAGGACTACTATGAGAACGACACCATCTATGACTCAATACTCGGCGATCACCTCAGGCCCGCGCCAGAGATCTCCCAGGACGGAGCCACCACAGTGATCACGCTCCCAGAGGTTCTCAAGGCCGAGGGTGAGAAGGTGCGGGTGCGGGACGGGAGTATCTATCTCCTCTCGCTCCTGGATGCCGGCGGGGTGGACTATGCCTTTGAGTACCTGAGTGTCGCCGAGGGGCATGGCCTGAACTATGTCACCCTCCCCCCTGAGATCGATCTCAGTTCTGCGGCATATGTCGACGACTACAAAAAGGCAGTGGTCAACCTTGGTTTCCAGCGGTTCGGGTCCATCGGGAGCGAGCGGGTCGGCAACCCCATCGTCTATGCGGCGACGGTCCCGAATACTGCTCCGCATCCTGACCTTGCCCATGAGTTCATGGACTACATGATCGCGGAGTTCTCTGAGGGGCATGGCGAGGGCTGGCCCTCACCACTCTGAACATTTTTTCTGAGCGGGCATATGGCGGACTGCCATGTGCCTCTTTTTCTGGTCCTGTAGTTTTGTAGAGTCCCTCATCGATCTGACAGAATAACTTTCTGATCACATGCCTTCACCCTCGTCATGGTCATCTATTCTGCTTTCCCGTCTTCATTGTGATCTTCCAGGGGTCGGGTGGTAGCGCTCCCAGCAAGAGACGATGGGAAGGCGAGGGACTGGATGAAACTCCAGGTACGGATAATCAGAAGGTCACTCAGATGGATCAAGGAAGTAATTCTACGGTTCTGTAGAAATCCTCTTGATGAATCTCTCTAATCTCTCTGGCGGGGTGCGTGCCGCCCCCCGCACCCCCCGCCACACGATAGGTCGTGGACGACAGCACTCTCTTTATGGTCATCGATTCTGCCTTCCTGGCCCTATCTTCATCCCGGGGGTCTGGGGGCAGAGCCCCCGGCACAGAGATGTGAGAAGGCGGGTGACACACATCTCCCCCACACAGAATGTGAGGGTTTCTACAAAGCCCAATCTCAATATCTTCTATTCTCCAGCTGTGTAGAAACCCTCTGGAAGGTTATCTCTGCAGGGGACGTGTGTCAGGATAAAAGTGGGGACAGGAGAATCACGCTCGCACCCATAATGGGCGAGGATTTCTACAGAGCTGTTCAGTTCGACTCTATGACGCGATCCAGCATCTCTGCACGATCACTGTCTCCTGAGATCCACTAGGGAGAGCAGATACAGGGGGCGCTCAGAGATCATCCCTACCGTCATGAGCACGTCGACTTCCTCGCTGTCTGCCCGCCTGATCACCGCCTCACATCCATCTGAGGGGGACACGGTACCTCCCTTCCTGCACTGGTTGAATTCATCGAGCACGTACTGCTGGTCAGGCTTAAATATCGAAGTCCAGCGCCTTCCTACCAGATGAGCCCGCTCTTCGCCAAGAAGTTCGCCAAACCGGGTGTTGGCATGGATCAGAGACCCGTCCTCCCTGACCATCGCCATCGCCGTCCCAGCATGCTCAAAGATTGATCTGAGATTGTTTTCCAGGCGTCTCAGTCGTTCCTCGACGTTTTTTCGTTCCCTTGCCTCGATCGCAGACCGATGGAGATAGGTGAGGTTATGGGAGAGGAAATGGCCGAGGACGACATATTTCTTCCTGACCTCTTCGACCTCGCCCTCTGAGAAAATCGGTATCTCTGTGAGAGCATCGTCATAGTCCCTGACAGGGTACCCATAACGCTGCGCCAGGCTCAGGAAATATCCTGACTTTTGTTCGTTCTCTGAACGGAAAAATGGAGGTCCAAGGAGGGTCGCCACGTGCTGCCTTCCGATGGTAACCGGGATGGCGATCCGCCAGAGGTGATGGGGGCAGAGATAGACGAGAGAACTCCGTGATGAGGCATAGGTGCCAACCTTTGCCATACACTTCCTGCACTCGCGTCCACTGACTGAGTGTTTCCTATGAAATTCCGAGCAGATCCGCGTCTCACCCACAGACACGCACTCGTGGCCTTGGAGGGTGAGGACAGACGAGGGTAGACCAAGAAGTTCGCCGGATTCATCGAGCAGGGTATGTAACCTAGTGAGTTCTGGGGCCCCGACAACAACACGTTCGCTCATATGGTATCAATGTGTTCCTGGGTATGCACAGATAGAGCCTGATCATATCCCAGGTTATTCTTGTAGAAAAATAGTCATTGTTCTTCCATATAGTTTCTTTGAATCTTTTTGATCTCTTGAGAGAAGTATTATTTAAAAAAAGAGAGTTGAGAATTGTTAAAGATGTGGAAGCACGCCTTTTGTTATGCTATATGTAAACAGGAGAGGTGCTCCAGGGAGTAGAGAGTTTTCTGAGAATCAACCTCTGGATGAAGAGTGAAGATCTTTGATCTCTGGGGTTTGGATGCCAGCGAGCATGAGAAGATCCGCAGGTATTCGATGGTCAGAGTAGTCCTGAGCATTTCGATAGAACCGCTCTGGAGAATTCCTCATGATGATGCTCTGTGGTGGGGTGCGGCCCGCCCTTCCGCAGATATGGCCATCAGGAGGGTTTCTACAAAGCCGGAAAATCAAAAATTTTTCCCTGTTCTGGCGGCTCTGTAGAAACCCTCACCTCTTGTGTGGAGGGGACGTGTGTCCCCCGCCTTCCTCCTACCCCTTTGGCCGGGGGCGCTGCCCCCATACCCCCGGGACCACGATAGGGTCGGGGGGCGGCAAGCCCCTCGTCAGAGAGTTATACCCTGAGGGTTTCTACAGAACCCAGGTTTCCAACACCTTACCCAAGCAGCGTCGCGATGTGGTCGCCGACGTCTGCGGTCTTTGCCGCCCCGCCAAGGTCGCGGGTCACCACGCCGTCCCTGATCGTCCCCTCGATCGCCTCCACCACTCCTTCAGCCGCCTCGTGCTCGCCGAGGTGGTCGAGGAGGAGGGCGCCGGCCCAGATGGTGGCGATGGGGTTGGCGACGCCGAGCCCCCTGTACTTCGGGGCCGAACCATGGATGGGCTCGAACATCGAGGTGCCCGTCGGGTTGATGTTCCCTCCCGGCGCGAGCCCGAGGCCGCCCTGGATCATTGCCCCGAGATCGGTGACGATGTCGCCAAACATATTTGGGGTGACCACGACATCGAACCACTCGGGGTTCTTGACAAACCACATCGTGACAGCGTCGACGAAGGTGAACTCGGATGTCACGCCAGGGTGTCGACCCGCGACCTCGCTGAAGACCTCACGCCAGAGCCCGTAGACATCTGAGAGGACATTTGCCTTGTCGACCGAGGCCACCCGCCTCTGCCGCCTCTCGGCAAGGTCGAAGGCGTACTCCATTACCCGCCGGCACCCCTCGCGCGAGAGCACCCCGATCTGGTAGGCGATCTCCTCGGCATCGCTCTCGACGTCGAGGCCAAACTTCACCGAGTAGAGATCCCTGACGACTTCGAGTTCTGTGGTCTCCTGGCGCCTGAAGCGCGACCCGATCCCGACATAGAAGTCCTCGGTGTTCTCGCGCACCACCACGAAGTCGATATCCTCAGGTCTCTTCCCGGCAAGCGGGGTCTGGATTCCGTGCAGGAGGCGGATCGGTCTGAGGTTCACGTACTCGTCAAAGTAAAACCGCATCTGCAGGAGGATCCCCTTCTCCAGGATGCCGGGGCTCACGCGCTCGTCGCCGATGGCCCCGAAATAGATCGCTGGATACCGTGAGAGTTCTTTGAGTTCGTCTTCAGTGACCAGGTCTCCGGTCTCAAGGTAGCGCTCGGCGCCGATCTCAAACTCGGTCCAGTCGATGTCAAACCCGTACTTCTCCCCTGCGGCGTCGAGGACCTTCTTCCCCTCGTCGAGGATTTCCGGGCCGATGCCGTCGCCGCCTATCGCTGCGAGCCTGTACATATCTCCACTTCCTTCATCTCTTTTGCATATTCGACCAGTCCGCCGGCATCGATGATCGCCTGCATGAAGGGCGGCACCGGTTCGATGGGGTAGTCGATGCAGTCTGACGTGAGCACACCGTTCTCTATGTCGACTGTCGCCTCGTGCCCTTCGACAAGCCCGCCGGTGTCGTGACAGACGAGGGGGAGAAGCCCGGTGTTCACCGCATTGCGGTAGAAGATCCTGGCAAAGGACTCGGCCACGACGATCCTGACCCCGGCGCCGAGAAGGGCGAGGGGGGCGTGCTCGCGGGAGGAGCCGCACCCGAAGTTCTTGCCCGCGACGATGATGTCGCCTGGGCACACCCCGGTCCTGCAGTCGTCCCTCGTCCCCTCGAAGACGTGTTCGGCGAGCCGTGCAGGTTCATACTCGGTGAGGAACCGTCCAGGGATGATCGCGTCGGTGTCGATGTCGTCGCCAAACTTCCAGATCCGCATCCTTCACACCTCCCTCGGGTCGGTGATCGCGCCGGTGACCGCACTTGCCGCCGCCGTCGCCGGTGAGCAGAGGTAGACCTCTGCCTCGGTGCTCCCCTGCCGCCCCCTGAAGTTGCGGTTGGAGGTGGAGAGCGAGACCTCGCCAGGGGCGAGGAGGCCGAAGGCCCCGCCCATGCACGGGCCGCAGCACGGCGCTTCGACGAGTGCGCCCGCCTCGACGAACTTTTCGATCAGCCCTGCCCTGAGAGTCTTGAGGTACTCTTCCTTCGAGGCCGGGACGACGATCACCCGCACCTCTTCGGAGAATGTTCGGTCGCCGAGCACCTCGGCGGCCTCGACGAAGTCCTCGTAGCGACCGTTCGTGCACGAACCGATGAAGACCTGGTCGATATGGGTGCCGGCGACCTCGCCGACGTCGACGACATGGTCTACATTGTGGGGGGCCGCGACCTGGGGGGCGAGGGCGGTGACGTCGTATGCGCGCCGGTCGGCATAGACGGCGTCCTGGTCAGGGGCGAGGTCGGCGATCTCCGCGCCGGGCCGCCTGGCCTGTAGATATTCGCGGGTGACGGCGTCGGGCGGGACGATCCCTGCCTTTGCGCCCATCTCGATGGCCATGTTGCAGCAGGTCATCCGCCCGGCCATCGGCATCGTCTCGATGGTCTCGCCAGAGAACTCGAGGGCCTGGTAGGTGGCGCCGCCCGCACCGATGTCGCCAGCGATGGAGAGGATGAGATCCTTTGCGCCGACGCGGGGGGCGAAGGCGCCGCTGACCTCGACCCTGATCGATTCGGGCACCCTGAAGTAGAGGGCACCGAACTTGAGGACAAAGCCCATGTCGGTCGAACCGATGCCGGTCGCACACGCCCCTGCGGCCCCGTAGGTGCAGGTGTGCGAGTCTGACCCGACGATGATCTCGGCCGGGGCGGCGTGCCCCTTCTCCATGAGCACCTGGTGACAGACGCCCTCGCGGAGGTCGTAGTTGTGGATCCCCTGCTCGCGGGCGAAGTCCCGCATGAACTGCTGATTCTCGGCCGCCTGCACCGAGTCGGCCGGGACCTGGTGGTCGAAGAGCATCACGACCCGTGCGGGGTCGAAGACCTCATCTCCACCCATCTCTCTGAACACTCTGACGGCGAGGGGGCCGGTGATGTCGTGGATCATTGCCCTGTCCACCGGGGCCATCACCACCTCGCCTGCCTGTACCTCCCGGCCGCACCGGGAAGAGAAAATCTTCTCGACGAGCGTCGCTCCCATATGTGATCACCCATGATGCACGGTGCGCGGTAAAGAGGGTTGGGGTTGGGGGTATATATTGATGATATAAATCATAATAGTATTATGTAATAACATAGATCGATCATTCAATGCCTGTGGATAGACTGTTGCTTGACTTCAATCGCTTCCAGGCGCTTTCGTCGAGAACACGGGTGCGGATCCTGAAGTCCCTGGACCGCAGACAGATGACACTAAGTGAACTCTCTGGAGATCTTGATCTGGCCAAGTCCACACTCCATGAACATCTCTCCCATCTAGTAGAAACTGGTTTTGTTGCCCCCAAAAATGATGGCCATAGGTGGATCTATTATGCCCTGACTCCTGATGGAGTGGCCCTCCTTCATAAGAATGAAAAGATCAAGGTTACGATTCTGCTGAATTCGGTGACAATCGCCTTTTTTGTAGCGGTATGCGCAGTTCTGTGGTGTCTGTATTGTCAGACCTTGCAGAAAGATTTGGTTTATTATCGGGATGGAGTGCAGGATTGGGAGCCACTTCTCTTTGGTGTGTTCTGTCTATTCATTGTGTGGATACTGGGGTTTTTTGTATTCAG
>JAQVHG010000205.1 GCA_028696365.1 Methanofollis sp. | reverse complement strand
TCTCTTTCCAGACTCCCCGATCCTCCTTGGCGGGATCGAGGCAAGTCTCAGGCGGTTCGCCCACTATGACTACTGGTCAGACAAGGTCCGCCAGTCGGTCTTAGCCGACGCCCCTTCAGACCTCCTGGTCTATGGGATGGGAGAGCGGCAGGTGGTCGAGGCCGCGGCACGGTGCACGGCCGGGGACGACCTCCATGGGATCAGGGGAACCGCTGCGACGGTCACGGTGGCCGATTGGCGGGAGGCAGAGCCTGGAGAAGATGTCGTCGTCATCCCCGGATTCCCAGAGGTGAAAAACGACCCAGAGGCTTATGCCTGGGCCTTCGCCCTCCATGCCAGGGAACAGGATCCGGTGCGTGGCCGGACGATCGTCCAGCCACACCCTAAGACCGTGGTCGTCCAGTACCCCCCGGCCCGCCCCCTCTCGACCCCTGAACTCGACCGGGTCTACGCCCTCCCCTATGCCCGCGCCGCCCACCCATCCTACACGAAACCAATCCCGGCCCTCGAACCGGTCAGGTTCTCGATCACCACCCATCGCGGTTGCTTCGGCTCCTGCTCATTCTGCGCCCTCACCCATCACCAGGGACGGATCGTACAGAGCAGGAGCCAGGCCTCGATCCTTGCGGAGGCCGAACGCCTCGCTGCGATGCCTGAGTTCAAAGGAGTGATCCAGGACGTCGGCGGCCCGACGGCGAATATGTACGGGCTCACCTGCCCGCGCTGGGAGACCCACGGCACCTGCCCTGACCGGCGGTGCAGCCCAGACTGCCCGAACCTGCAGACCTCCCATGCGGCGCAGGTCGAACTCCTCAGGCGTCTCAGGGCGGTCCAGGGGGTGCGGCATGTCCACGTCTCTTCAGGTGTCAGGTTCGACCTCGCCCTTGCCGACGAAGACTATATCCAGGAACTCGCCGCTCATCATGTCTCAGGCCACCTCAAGGTCGCCCCCGAGCATATCTCCCGCAGGGTCACCGACCAGATGAACAAACCTGGGCGCGAGGTCTTCGAACGGTTCAGGGAGCGTTTCGCAAAGGCAAGCAAGGCCGCCGGGAAAAAACAGTACATCCTCCCGTACTTTATGTCGGGCCACCCGGCCGCCACCCTGCAGGACGCCGTCGAACTTGCCGAATATATCAGAGACCATCACCTATACACCGAGCAGGTCCAGGACTTCACCCCCACCCCGATGACCAGGTCCACCTGCATGTACGCCACCGGGATCGATCCCATGACCATGGAGCGCGTCCATGTGCCGAAGGGCCGGGAGAAACAGGTCCAGCGGGCTCTTCTCCAGTACAAAGATCACAATAGCCGGAGGTTGGTGGAGGAAGGACTCAAGGCCGTCGGCAGGCAGGACCTCATCGGGACCGGGTGGGCATGCCTGATCAGGCCCCAGCGCAGGCGAGGGCACGCAGAGGGGAAACCGCGGAGCGGCCGGCGGCAGTGATGATTCACACATACATCAAGACGCACGCCTTTGTTATGCCTGGAACCTATCCTCAGACTCTCTAATTAGGGCTCTGTAGAAATACTTGGAATGGCCATCTCTGCGGGTGATGTGCCGCCCCCCGGCCCCCCCGCGCGAGCGATTGGTGGCAGACGGCAATACGCTCTTTATGGTCATTGATGGTGCCTTCCAGTCCCTATCTTCATCCCGGGGATCTGGGGCCAGAGCCCCCGGCGTGTTCATGGTGGAAGGCGGGTGAATCAAACTCAAACCAGGAGAAAGGGAGTTTTCTACAGATCCCTAACCGAAGCATTCCTTTCCAGGGATTTTATTGCATATCTCTCGAAGTGGGGCGTTTCGCTCGAATAACTAAATCTTATCGACCGCTTGAAAGTTGGCTCTGTAGAACCCCTTTCCAATTTCTGATATGGGCGTGACTCATCCCTCTTCCCTATCACATGTACCGGTGGCGCTTGCCCCTGGGCCGGCCCCCAAGGGCCACGATGAGGCCGAGAAGACGAGAAGCATGGATAACCATGACGAGGGGTTTACGTCCCCGACCTATCGTGTCGTGAGCGGGTCCCTCCGTCAGAAAGAAGCAAAGCCGAAATGTTCTCATGCTCTCTGATGCTCGCATCTCACAGAAGAGAGGGAGGAGGACGCTAATCACCTCTTCAAGATAATCGAAGATGTCTCCTATCGTCATCTTGGGACCAGTGGGAACGAACGATAGTGAATTCGAGTAGACGGAGTCTTCGCTGTGTGTGGTAACGAACCTGGGAAGACCCGCAGGTCTTCGATGGAGCCGCTGGCGTGGGATAGTGAGGAGGCACCCTGTTCGGACGGGGTGCCCTCATCATAGAACTTTCTGCGCAGCCTCGTGCCACTGGTTGCACTCCCTGACCTCCCCCCAAGGATCGGGGGAAAGCCGGAGAACATGGTCCAAAAGAGCATAAGTGTCGTCTTCGATCCAATCCTGATGCAGATTCTTGATAACACACCATACATGTCATGTCCCCCCCCTTCCCGCACCTTTGGATCCTGGACCCCCTGTCCATGCCCGTGCCTTTTTGAGGAGAGAGGGCAAGAATGTAATCAGATGAGTCCGAGAGTTCCGCTGACCATGGTCGTCCACGGCCCTGAGCCCTTCGACTGTGGAGATGTCAGGACCGTCCTCTCGGCCATGGGTCAGGTCAGGACCCTTGTGGCCGGAGTGATGGGTCGGACCGCCGCCGAAGAATCGGGGTTGCCTGTCGAGTGCTGCAGTGTCCCGCCGAGCATGGTGCTCAACGGTGTCGGGGGCCAGGTCTTCCTCCTCAACCACGGTAAGACCCCTACGTCGGGTCGGGCCTTTGGGGAGATCATCGCAGGCAGGATCCGGTGCGGCGGTCTGGTCCATGTGGAGTGCGCCGCAGAGAAGGTGTATCTCTGGAACGACGGCGATGTCGACCTTGCCAGACAACTTTCTGCGGTCTTTGAGTATGAAGTCGAGCGCGTGACCGCACGCAGACCAGAGGGCGGTACGAGGAGGGTCGTGCAGGGATGCCTCCCAGGTGAACCGGTCTGCGTGAACGGGACCGTCATAGGCGAGGCGACGTCGACGACGGTGGTCCTGGAAGAGCAGGAGGGTCGGGTCGTGCCGGTGGCCGGGCTGCACCCCAAACCTCACGGGCTTGAGAAACTGCACCGGCATACCCCTATATCTCTGGCCGACGCCTGGTGTAAGAGCGGCACGATCCGGAGAGGGCGGGCAGCCGCGTCGAATGGGAACACTTGTCCTGAAGACGGGAGGGTCGTGCTCATCGACCACTGCGGTCACCACTTCTATGACCTGATCACCCCTGAGACTTGTGGCGTCCTTGCCATCGGAGACGACACCACCGCAGTCGCTGGGCACATCGCCCTCCACCTGGGCATCCCGGTGCTCGGCATCACCGACGGCGACCTCGACGGCGTGATCGGTGAGACCTTCCCGGCAGGTTCGGTGGTCCTCAGGGTGACCGAAGGACGGGACGACGATCTTGGACTTGAAATTGCAGAGACCATCCCACCCTACCAGGTCACCTGGCAGGCCTGGGTCTCCGAGGCGATCGCGGCCGTGGAGGACCGGACAGAAGTGACCCTCGACCTGAGAGGGGAGTGCTGATGCGCTGCGCCGAGTGCAAGGGTCGACTTCTCTGCGGACTTCCCAGGTGCCCGATCATGAGCAGGTTTCATGCTCAGGTCTCCACCGCCGGGCGCGGCACCAGTTATATGGGTATGGCCCCATCGGTCTTTGTTGGGAGTTATGGCTATCCTGCGGTCTCATCTGGCCCGCTTATGACCGCTGACGCTGATGCCCCCCCGGTCTGGGTGGCGCAGGGCCTCTCCATCGAGGACATCGTCGGGATCAGAGCCAGGACCATTAGGGGCTCGGCACCCACTGCGACGGTGACTGGGCAGATCCAGGAGATCGCCCTCTCTTCAACACCGCTCGACGTCGAAGCCGCTTTCGAGCGGCCGGTCAGGTTCGACCTCAACTTTGACGGGACCATCACCCCGGTCGGACTCTCTGGGAGTATAAGGCACCTCGATGTCATCGACAATGCGAAAGTGAGCCGCGTCGTCGACCGGATCACCTCTGACGACGACCTCCCGGCGACCGAGGCCTGCGAACACCTCGGAGCCGAGGGTGTGGACGTCTATCAGATCGCACAGTTGATGAGTGCTGGCCTCCTGGGCAAGCGGCGTCGGGTCGTCCCGACCAAATGGGCGATCACCGCGGTGGACGACACTGTCGGAAAAGGTCTGAAAAAAGCAATCTTCCGCCTCGCCCCCCTTGAAGATGTTGAATTCTTTGCAGCAACTTTGTATGGGAACACGATG
>JAQVHG010000204.1 GCA_028696365.1 Methanofollis sp. | reverse complement strand
TCTCTACCCTGCGTGGGTTCGCCATCATCACCATCCTCGGCGTCTTCGTCGGGGTGCTGATCACGAGGCCAGCGTACGGGAAGATCATCATGGCGATCCTCTCGAAGTAAGACAATAAGAGAACGCTCCTCTCTGGTGGCTGGCCAGGGTTTTCTGGCCGCACCTGGAGAGGAGGATTTTTTTTCTAACTTTTTTCTAACATCATGAGGTCAGAGACGGTGTCGTCGTCTTTATGATCGTCGTGGGGGTCCGGAAGTGAAGTCACCCAGTGGGAGCATGGGGGAACGCGGCCTGATCATACTCAAACCGAGAAGAGGTGGGATACTCTATAGAACCCATCATCAATGAACCCACTATGACGATGGGCAAGTAACGGCAGATCCAATGAGTATTATTTTGGCTCTGTAGAAACCCTCTTGATGAATCTCTCTGGCGGTGGGCTTGCCGCCCCCGAACCCCCTCGCGATATGATAGGGCGAGGAGGGCAGCATTCTCTTTATGGTCGTCTATTTTGCCTTCCCGGCCCTATCGTGGTCCCGGGGGTCCGGGGGCAGCGCCCCCAGCCAACAAAGAGGGGGGAAGGCGGGTGACACACGTCTCCTCCAAACAAATAGGTACGGATTTACCATGAAAATGATCCAGACGATCCTCTCTTCAGGTTTGCATGAGAGTTTAAACTTGTCATATCACGTTGAAGCCGATACGTAGAGGATAGAAAAATTCTTCTGATGAAATTCTTCTGATGAATCGGCCGCCCTCAATCGTTGAGATTTTCCTGCCATTTCACGCCGAGGGGTTTCACCCCTCAGACCCCCCACAGACTGAAGATAGGTGGGGGCGGCGACGGAACACGATCCCCCCCGATTCTCCTCTCTTGAAAAGAGAGAGACAGCAAGTGACGAGAAATTTCATCCTGTATGCTTGAACCTCACGTTCATGTCTGATTCTACAGAGCCATTATTTTATTCCTCTGACTGCTGCCGTCCTCTCCTGATCTTTGGGAGGAGGAGATGAATAGGTTCGAAGATCATGAACTTCTTTAATGCAAAATATTCTCAGGCTCGCGGTTCAGGGGAGAGATGCATCAGGTGCGGCAATCATGTCGTGATCAATTCCACACAGAAAAAAGGAGAAAGGCTCTGCAGAAAATTTTGCCAATGAGCATCTTCCAAAACTCTCTAGGGTTGAAGTTCTCCTCGAAATGAAGTGCTTCCTTCTAGAAATTCTAAACGCTCTCCTTCACCGGGGTGTGTGCCGCCCCCCGTCGATGAAGAGTGGCGGAGGATTGCGTCCTGTCTTCATGATCTTAACTCTATCGTCCCGTCCCCATCTCCATCCTAGGGGTCCGGGCGGCAATCGCCCCGGCGTGGGGGGGCGGAGGGGAGAGGCGACGAATGCATGGGTGTGCGATGAAAAATCTGGAATCTCTTCATTGTCATCCATCACTCTCAATCGGTGAGGAGGAGGGCCGGAGAGTATTAGGGTGGCCTCTATTCTTGGTGTGCATGTGACTCCCTCCCCCACCTTCCCATAGTTTCTCAGCAGGGGCTCTATCGAAGACTTTCGTCTTCTCAAGTTTCTTTGCGGTCACACCTCGAAGATCTTCGATCTTCCTGTCACCGGGGAATTTCGATATTCTCAACCCCTGGGAACAAAATAGAGCAGGGAAGGCAGAGTCGATGGATCTGAAGAGGGATGCGCCGTCCTCGATTCCATCGTGCGGCGGGTGTGAGCGAAGCGAACTTGAGAATATCACTGATCATCGAGGGTCTAGGGTCTGGGGGTGCAACTCCTGGCGTGAACATGAAGGGAGGCCTCTTCCAGGTGTAAGCGTGATTCAACCGCCTTGATCTCTACAGAGCCATTATATCTTACAAAATCCTTCTCCTATTCAATCCTTTGTAATATGTGAAGGGTTCTCGCTGTGTTTTATTGTTCATTAGAGCGCACATGGAAATGAATTTATGACGATGAACGTATATTATTGGAGTGAATAGGCCATGGCAACGACGGTGGAGGTAAGAGGAAGGGAGCGTGAAAATGGCTGCCCTGTCATGATACACGGGGCATGTGCAGCCGGGTGCATCCTCCGGCACACTCCCATGGCTGGGCGATCGATGCCTAGGCAGAGTTTTCAGACCACTGCTCTCCCCGCCAGGCTGTGATCATATGGGTCTGTTCCATGATCTCTTTGGAAAATCAAGTAAGGCACGCCGCAGGGAGGAGGCATATGCCAAGCGGCAGCAGAATCAGGGGAGATGGGATGACATGACAGGAGAGGACAGAGAGGACGACACTCCTGAACCTGCCCAGAACGATGTCATCAAGGCCCTCTCTCAAGAACTCATCGCCCGAGCCCATGGCGGAGGCTCCGAACCTGAGGTTCCTCTTGAGGAGACCGACGCCTTCAAAAAATTTGCGGCATCCACACGAGCGCAGGCGGCTGAAGTCAAGGCCAAGAATAAGGCGGCAAAGGGCTCTGGCGGCCCTGCAACGCAGGTGGACTATGATAAATTGATCGACGAGATTGTTGCAGAGACGCCACAGGATATGATGCCGATCGGTAATGTCGAGGCGATCTGTCCCTACTGCAGCACGCGCCTGAAAAATAAACCGCTCAAAAAGAAGAAGTGCCCAAAATGCCGCAACGAGATCCAGGTGGCCAGACGACCGACCGACGGACTGAGGGTGCTGGCCACCGATGAGCAGGTGGAAGCGCTGGAGGTCCAGGAATTTCTTCAGTCAGGGGAGTATGAGAAACAGGTCTGGTTGCTTAAAGAGAGGATGAAGAGGATCAAGGCGTCAGGAGAGGGGTTTTGGCGGTGTGACGCGGGGATCGATGCGCGCTCGGTGCCGATCGAGGCCTTCTACATGCACGGCAAGGTCGTCGCCGTCGGCTCACCCGAGGAGCGAGAGGCCCTTGAAATCCTCTGCATTCCGCGATGTATCGGTATGCCGGTGGCCTTCCATGGTGACCCGAAGTTCGAGACCATGGACGACTACTACGCCTCCCAGCGCTATGAACGGGCGCTTGAAATCTATCAGACCCTCCCGAAGAGCATGAAAGACAGCGAGTATGCGCGCGAACTCAGGCGTATTCTTGGGTGAAGCGCCTACCGCTGGAACATCTATCAGCGAACATATCCCAAAACTCACTGTGGTTGAAAATGATCTTGAACTGAATTTTTTCGTTCCTGAATTTCTAAACCCTATCCTCCACCAGGGGGCTTGGCCGCCCCCCGAACCCCCCCCGCATCACGATAGGTCGAGGACGGTAGCACCCTCTTTATGGTCATCTATTCTGCCTTCCCGACCCTATCATTGGTCCCGGGGCCGGGGGGCCGCGCCCCCGGCCAAAGAGGGGGGAGAAGGCGGGCGAGTCCAGTTCACACCAAAAATCGGTGAGGGGTTCTACAGGACCCTTATTTTATCTTTCAGGGAATCTCTGATCACCTGTGTCCTATCCAGAAGAGGCGGGTGTGTTCCTCTCCCCGGAAGATTGATCAAACCCGGTTTTTTCCAGGCCCGCTCCTCCATGACAACGATCAAAATAGAGAGAAGAACGATCGATCACAGCGATTATATCCGGTGACCGACATGGAGAATGAAATGTTCTCCGTCCTCTACGTCGACGACGAACCAGGACTCCTCGAGATCGGCACGCTCTTCCTGGAGCGTTCAGGAGATCTCACGGTCGAGACCGCATCTTCGGCCGCCGAGGCGATCGAAAAACTCCAATCACATCGGTACGACGGCATCATCTCGGACTTCCAGATGCCAGAGATGGACGGCATCGAATTTCTTAAATATATCCGCGCCACCTTCGGCGACCTCCCGTTCATCCTCTTCACCGGGAGAGGGAGGGAAGAAGTGGTGATCGAGGCCCTGAACCATGGGGCCGATTTTTATCTCCAGAAAGGTGGAGACCCGGTCTCGCAGTTCGTCGAACTTGAGCACAAGATCACCCTTGCGATCGAGCGGAAACAGACGATGGACGAACTCTGCGAGTCCAGGCAGCGGATGGCCGACGTCATCAACTTTCTTCCAGACGCCACCTTCGCCATCGACCTCGAAGGAAAGGTGATCGCATGGAACCAGGCCATGGAGGAGATGACCGGCGTGAAGTCAGATGAGATCCTTGGAGTCGACGATTTCAGGTACGCCGTCCCCTTCTATGGGGAGAGGCGCCCGCTCCTCATTGACCAGGTCCTCGCAGAGGAAGGCGAGTCCACGAACACCTACCACCTGGTCAGACAAGAGGGAGACAAACTCATCTCTGAATTTTTCGTGCCCCGCCTGCATGACGGGAAAGGAGCCTACCTTTGGTTCATCGCCTCCCCGCTCTATGACACAAAGGGCAGGA
>JAQVHG010000012.1 GCA_028696365.1 Methanofollis sp. | reverse complement strand
AAGACGGAGCGCAATCCTCCGCCAATCTTCATCGGCGGGGGGTCCGGGGGGCGGCAAGCCCCCCGGGGGAGGAGAGAGCGTATAAATTCAGGAAGGATGCACTTCAGTTCGGAGAGATATTCATCCCAAGAGAGTTTTGGGATATGCTCAGGATGAAAATTTCTTGTCACATGGTCTCTCTTTTTCAAGACTGAAGAGCAGGTGAGAACCGTGTTCACTCACCGCCCCCCCACGACAAGGAAGGGTAGAGGCAGCAATGAAGCAGTATTTCCCTGTAGCGCCCTGCTTAGAAGGGAGGAACACAGATCAGTGCACAACCCAGAGATCCACGATCATTTTCATTGTGTATACGTGAACCGGGGGATCATGTTGGATTCTACAATACCACATCTTTCAACAGATATATTCCCCGCCCGTCTTCCAGTCATCCTCAGACAAGGGTGTAGATCTCAGCCCCGCCCTGGTAGAAGACCGCCCTCTGGTCCTGATCAGTCCCGCTGAGGGCGAGGTTCATCACCCCATTGGAGTCGGGCATGAGGGTGGAGAGGACGATGCCGTGTCTGTCTTCCCAGTCTTCGAGCACGGTCTCGCCGTCGACGACAAGGGAGGTCCATGCGGTCTCGGGCTCGACTGAGAGGGCGAGAGTAGAGATAAGGGATTCGTACCCGCTGATCCATATCTCGTCAGGTCTGATCGTACCCCTGCCGACAACCTTGTCGTTGACCGAGACCTGGACATCAGGGAACTCGAAGGAAGTGATGGTTCCCCTCGCAAGATAGAGCGTACCTGTCTGGTTTCCCATAAGAGTGAGATCGACCTGGTCCCCCTTGGCGAGGGCGAGGCGTTCCTCGCCGACCTGGATGTACGACCAGGGGCCAGTGACAGTGAAGGCAAGTGTCCCCCCAAGTGTGCCGCCTTTGGGCATGGAGGTGACCAGAGTGATGTCATGCACTGCTGCAGGCAGCGGTGCCGTGACCGTGACAGTCCTGGAGGTGGTGTCGGCACCGGCGCTGTTCCTCACCGTGAGGCTGACGGTGTAGGTACCAGGGGCGTCGTAGGTGTGCGTAGGGTTTTGCACAGTAGAAGTCTCGCCGTCGCTGAAGGTCCAGAACCAGGAATTTGGCGAACCAGTGGAGCAGTCGGTGAAGTGGATGGCGAGGGGTGCGGGGCCCGTCGTCGGGTCGGCGGTGAATTGTGCGACGAGGGGCGGCGGGGTGGGAGTCGCGGTATGGGTCGGCGTAGGGATGACCGGCGGGTCTGGGTATATGCCGCCGCCGTCCCTGAGGATGTGGAGGAGCCATCTGCTCCCGTCCTCTCCCACACCGTCGCCGACGATCCTGAGGTCGGTCAGTTCGTGCTGGCCCTCGAGGACCAGGACCTCCCCGTTTTTCCAGGCTGTCCAAGTTGCTGAACCCTCAGAGGTCGTGAAGACGTCGGTCAAGTCTCTGCCGTTGACGAAGATCTGGAAGTGTCCCCTCTCCAGGGGATCGCCGCCGTCATGAGAGAGCACGATGCGCCCGTCAGCCAGGGCATCGTCTTCGAGGTGTACGAGCATCGCCGGCGGTGCACTGCCCGGATGGACGGAGAGGAGGGCGAGTCCAGCGACTGCGGCAGCGGCGACAAAGACCGCAATAAGCAGGACCGCAGCGATCTCTTCTGAGACCGCCTCTTCATAACTATTCATCCCCATATCCACCTCCTCGACTCATGTTCTGAGCAAGATCTGTGCCGTCACCGTATCACTGGCCACGGCGGTACCGACGCTGTCGTAGCCGACTGCCCTGATGATGACGTCTCTGCCCGTCATCTTCTTGAGTTGCCCGTAGTTGGAGGTGATATCGGCATAATATTCTCCGTCCATACCCCTATTTGCGGCGTATGTGCCTTCGATGGTGAGCGTGCCTTCAGTCGCTTTAAGGATAAATTTTACACTCTTGACCGTCTCCCCCGTTGTCCTGGCCCAGACAGTCGAGGAATACTTGGGATGCTCTGAGAAGATCATCTGGCCGCCGTCTGAGGGCATGGTGATCTCGATGCTCGTCTCCTCAGGCTCAGGCCCAGGGCCAGGACCAGGGCCTGTTCCAGGCGTGTTTCCGCCCTCGTCAACGACGGTGGCGATGGTCCCCATAGCCCAGGGCTCAGCGATCATCGTCTCGCTCCCTCCGACAAGAGCAGTGACGACGATGCGGCCGCCTGGATCCCCCCGTGTGTACATCAATGCTTCCCCTGGCGACCAAGCACCGTCCCCGTCAAGGAGGAACCTGTCGGTCCGGTCGATGAGTCCGTCTCCTGCATCCACATAGACGCGGTAAGTGCCAGCTCCCATAGGGTCGCCGCCTTCATGAATAAGAACAAAGGTGCCGTCGGCAGTGGTGCCGGCGGTGAGCGAGACTGCCGGGACTTCGACCGATGAAGGGGCAGAGAAGAGGAGAGTGGCGACGATCGCCACCCCTACGACCGTCAGGGCGATGAGGAGGACACTTGCGACCACCTCTGAGATCCCTTCATCCTCCTCCATGTTCATCCCTCGATCCTCGCCGCCGCCCCGTGGAGGGAGGCATAGAAGTCGGCCCTCTGGACATGGAGATACACATCCTTACTCTCACTGTGGTCAGGGCCGTCGATGAAGATGGAGGCGACACTGCCGTCTCGTGTGACCTGATACCACTCTTCAGAAATCCCTTCCCGCTTCGGTGCTTCTTCCAGGGCCCGTACCCAGGCCGCCGTGCGTCCTGGTTCGTCGGTCCTGATGCTGAGACGCACCCATGCGGAGGGTGCGTGGTCGCCATAGGGTTCTCGATCGCCGTGCATCTCCTGCAGCCGTGTTTCGAGCCGTACCGGCCCAGGGCCACCGACCAGACCAGAGCCTCTGACATGCACTGGGGTAACACTCACCGATGCGCTTGTCTGGGCAAGATCAGAGACAACAAAGAGGGGGGCGAGTCTGATCGTCGTCCCGCTGTCCTGAGTAAGAAAGACCCCGCCCATCTGATAGGTCCAGGTCTGGTCCACCCAGTAACGGTTCTCTGAATGATATTCAAGGGCGCCAAGCGGGATTTCCCATCCCTGCGGGTGGTCGCTGGTCTCGACGGTAAGGGCGTCGCCCTCCCTGATGCTCAGACTCCCTGCAGATGCCGCCGGTGAGAGGAAGGGAGGCCATCTGCTCGGTGCCGCTGTGGCCTGACCGGTCCCGAGGTCGAGAGCGGTGGAGAGCGGGACGCTTGTGGCATCGTTTATCCAGAGTGAGTCAAGCGAGAGTTTATAGTCGAGAAAAAAGTCCTTGACCTCATTCATATGGTCGATCTCATCACAGCGTCCCTGTGCAGGAACGGCATAGACCTGGTAGATAGAGAGTGCGAACACGAGAACACCGAGGAGAAGGACAAAACCCACTACTTCGGAGAGGCCCTCCTCGTACTGTCTCGGGATCATGGTACCAATATATATCTATGAGATATTTATCTTTTTCAAAGAGATGTATGCCTGCTGGGATATGGTTAAAGGTGACAGCAGGTACAGTATACGGTAGACAGGTCGCATGAACGGAGACAAGACAGGCCGTATCAACGGCTGTAGGGCAGATCTCTCTGAGGGATGTATCCTCTGCTACCAGGGGGCGAAGATGGTCCTCTTCGTGACCGGGGTGTGCGGGAGGAACTGTTGGTACTGCCCGCTCTCTGAGACGCGTCGAGGACGCGAAGTAGTCTATGCGAACGACCGATTGGTGAAGAGCCCTGACGACATCATCGCAGAGGCCGAGATGATGAGCGCACTCGGCACCGGGGTTACAGGCGGCGAACCTTTCCTGGTCCTCGATGAGGTCGTCTCATATTGTCGTCTTCTCAAGGAGCATTTCGGACCTGAGCATCATATCCATCTCTACACCGGGATCGCTCCCACACGGGCGCAGCTCGAACCCCTCCGTGGACTTGTCGACGAAGTCCGTCTTCACCCGCCGCAGGAGATCTGGGCCGGGATCCTGGCCAGTCCCTATGCCGCCTCCGTGGAGGTTGCCAGGGAACTCGGGTTTTCCATCGGGATCGAGGTCCCCTCCCTCCCTGGCATCGAGGCCCTCGCTGCGATCTTGCCTGCACTCGATTTTCTCAATATTAATGAACTCGAGTGGAGCGAGACAAATGCTCAGGCGATGCGGGAACGGCACCTCGACCTTGAAGACAACCTTCACAATGCCGTCGGCGGGGCGGCGGCCTGGGCGGCCCCTCTCCTCGACGACCCGAAAGTCCACTTCTGTTCTTCAGACTTCAAGGACTCGGTCCAGTTGCGAGAACGGCTCAAAAGAATCTCAAAGAACACAGCCAGGCCCTTTGATGAGATCACAGAGGACGGGACGATCATATATGGGGTGCTCAAACTGGAGGACGGCAAACTCCCTCCTGCTCTCCAGGAAACTATATATGAGATAGAGGTCTCTGGAGATCAGGTCGAGATGGCATGGTGGATGCTTGCCGAGATGCGGGAGAAATTGCCTGGGCGTAAATATGTGGTGGAACGATATCCGAACGGCGGCATAATTCTGGAGGTGACGCCGCTCTGATCCTCCGAAAACAGGCCGAGCATCTTTATGAACGCTACCTTGGATGGCAGTGCAAACATATCCCGTCACATATTGCGATCATCCAGGACGGCAATCGCCGGTATGCACGCCTCAATAATGTTGATACCATTGAGGGACACCGGGCAGGAGCCCAGGCTACCCAGCGGGTTTTAGAATGGGCGCAGGATCTGGGGATCAGGACGATCACCCTATACTCCTTCTCGACCGAGAACTTCAAGCGTGACCAGGCCGAGGTCGAGTATCTCTTCGATCTCTTCAAGGAGAAATTTGCTGAGATCCCCGAGGACGACCGTGTCCACAAGAACCAGATCAGGGTGCAGATGATCGGCGACCGTTCGATGCTCCCTTCTGATCTCCTTTCGCTCATCGAGACTGCAGAGGACGCCACCCGCCACTACAGTCGATACTTCCTCAACATTGCACTGGCCTATGGAGGGAGAAACGAGATCGTCCATGCCGCCCAGCGAGTCGTGACCGGGGTGAGGGACGGCACCCTAGAGGCCGATACGATCACCCCTAAGACAGTCGAGCACTATCTCTATGATGAAACGCCTCTCCCCCCTGTCGACCTCATCGTGCGGACCGGGAATGAGCGGCGAACCTCGAACTTCCTGCCCTGGATGGCAAATGGGAACGAGTGTGCGGTGTACTTCTGCGCTCCATACTGGCCGGTCTTCAGGAAGATCGATCTGATGCGGGCGATCAGGGTGTATGACCAGCGGATGCGGAAACGTCGGTAGGGTCCAGAGGAGACGATATGGTCCCACACATTCGTCTCATGAAACTGCATTCTATTTTGACTCTGTAGAACGGGTATGAACCTTTGGCTCAGGCATACGGAATGAACATGATCGTGGGTCTCCTGAGTGTTTGGATCGGCGTTCCTCATTTGGAGCAAGACACCACGCGGGACGATCACCAGATGACCGCTTCCGCCCTCCCCTCGTCGTGGGGGGGGGGACGAACGGAGGGATTTGAGAAGATCTGGCTTTGAGCATATCCCAAAACTCTCTAGGGGTGAAATTCTCCTCGAACTGAAGTGCTTCCTTCCAGAAATTCTCAACGCTCTCTTCGACCGGGGGGCTTGGCCGCCCCCATGGACCCCCCGCCGATGAAGATTGGCGGAGGATTGCGCTCCGTCTTCCCGTCTTCATGATCTTTACTCTATCTTCCCGTCTCCATCGCTATCCCGGGGGGTCAGGGCGGCAATCACCCCCGGCGGAGGCGAGGGGGAAGGCGACCAATGCGTGGGTGCGCAATGAAAACGCTGGGATCTCTTCATTGCCATCCATCGCTCTCAATCGGTGAGGATGTAGGCTGGAGAATTTTTGGATGACCTCTTTGTAGAAACCCTCACTTATCGTAGGGAGAATGTGTGTCATCCGCCTTCCTACCCCTTTGGCCGGGGGCTCTGCCCCCGGACCCCCGGGAGCACGATGAAGCCAGAAAGGCATAATCGACGACCATGACAAGAGGGGTGCCGTCCTCGACCAATCGTGTCGCGGGGGGTTTGGGGGGTGGCAAGCACCCCGACAGAGAGATCCATCCGGAGGATTTCTACAGAGCCGAAGGTCTCTGATCTCCAAGTCGGAGCGGCACTCCCCCCCCAGCACGATCGATGGAGGAAAGCGAATGAGTGAAGGTTTCTACAAAGCCCAAAAAAAGAATTCAACGCCGCCTGAACACAGTGGCACAGCCCAGGAGACCTGCGGCCAGCGACACCAACAGGGCGTTTGACGAGGACGGGACGGCTGTGGTGATCGGGACCGTCGTTGGGGTTGAGATATTTTCGGCCTCAAACCCGATCGGTGGGTCCACGTGGACCAGAAAGGCTGATACCGGTTGCGGGCCGGGCGGCACAACTGGCAGGTCAGTACAGCAAAATGACGAGGCTTCTCCCCGGAGAAATGTGACCGAGATGCTTGAGTTGTCGTTTCTTCCGTTGTACATCAGTTCTTCACCAGGCTCGACAAGGTCTTCAAAAACCGTTACCCCTTCACTCAGAATGGTGACGTTCATCGCGGTAGCCGGACAGACCGAACCAGTCCAGTTGGCGCAGTCTTGGACCGCCTCGTAGGTGACTGCGTAGTCGCCGACCAGTGATATGGGCAGGGCGCCTGGGTCGCCGACGATCTCAGTTGCATACCAGGTACCCTCAGAGGCCACCAACTTCCCAACGGTGATCCACCGACCACCCCCCACCCCACCTGAAACACCATGGACCCCCATCGCCGTGAGAGCAACAGTGTCGCCGACCTCAAAGACCGAGAAAACCTCAGAGTCAGGGACAGTGCCCCCGATCTCGACACTCTCATTCATCGCCTCCCACCTGCACGACGGCGTCGCCGAGTAGTTGCAGGCATACCTGGCATCAGGGAGGATGGTCATCGTACCGTTCTCGGCATCAAGTGCCGTGATAATTCCTCGCTCTGTGACCTCAGGGAGGACTGCCGACGCTGAGGAAACTAAACAGAGGAGACACAGGGTCAGGGCAAGAAGAAAAGATTTTGTACGCATATCCACACCTCTCCACCGGCCTAGCTATCCCCAGGACCGAAGAGATAGGCGATCTCTCATCACCAGGACAAATAAAGATATGGTGGCCCTTCTGAATTTAGAATAAAGTAAATAAAGGCCCCGCATGCCGCATGAAGATTGTTCAAAACGGCTCTGTAGAAACCCTCTGAATCTCTCTCTCTGGAGGGAGGGCTTGCCGCCCCCGGCGAGAAGATGGAGGAAGACAGAAGAATCACGCGTGCACCCATAATATGTAAGGGTTCCTACAGAACCCCAAAAAAAAAGAAACGATCGGCTTTGTAGAAATCCTCACCTTTTGTGTGGAGGGGATGTGTATCACCTGCCTTCCCACCTCTTTGTCCGGGGGCGCTGCCCCCGAACCCCCGGGATCACGATAGGGTCGGGAAGGCAGAATAGATAGCCATGAAGAGAGTGTTGCCGTCCTCGATCAATCATGCAGTGGGGGTCCGGGGGGTGCAACCTCCCCGCCACTGAGAAGAGCCAGGAGGATTCCTACAAAGCCAAACGATCAGATGGACAGGTCATCCCAAGCAGATCGGCCGGGTCACTCACCGGGTCAGTGTAGTCATCAAACCAGAGCGCCGCTGGGTTGCGCCTGAAAGCCATGAACTTCCCGATATTTGCCGGGTCGGCCGCCTGATGATACTTGAAATACACATGCTCATCAGTCACCCCCGCAACCTCGATCTTCCCACTCACGTGCGACATCACAAGCCGCGCCCGCTTTGCAAGCCCTGAGACCTGTGCCTTCGCCTCTTCAAAGATCTTATACGTCTCCTCAACCGGCACCTGGAACATCCCGTTCCCCTTTGTCGGACGACACTGGAAGACATAATACGGCGGGACACCGATGAAAGAAAGTTTCTTGAAAAGGTCTGCAAGCACCGCAGGATCGTCATTGATCCCGCGCACCAGAGGCGTCTGATTGACCACGATCGCCCCCGCATCGATGAGAAGAGAGACCGCCTCCACCGCCTGTGGTGCCAGTTCACGCGGATGATTGAACTGGACCATGATATAGATCCGCTTCTCAGGCATCGAATACCTCCGGATCATCTCACGCAATGCCGGGTCCTCTGTGATCCTATATGGATTGAAAGCCGGCATCTTGGACCCGATCCTGATGATCCTGACATGCCCGATCTCTCGCACCGCCCGCACGATCGGTTCAAGCCTCGACGTAGACATGAGCAATGGGTCTCCCCCAGTGATAAGGACGTTCGTGACCTCAGGGTGCTCCCTGATATAGGCAAGTTCCTCTGTCACATCTCTCGTCACCTCAGCCCCGTGATCCATGAACAACCGCTTCCTGAAACAAAATCGACAATATGACCCACAAACATCAGAGACCAGGAGCAAGGCCGTCTCTCTATACTTATGCTGGAGCCCCTTCACCACCGTATAATCCTTCTCCTGCGAAGGATCAAGAACCCCCTCGTCCTCCAGTTCCATCTGGTCAGGGATAACGATCTTTCGGATCGGATCAGTCGGATCGTCCCAATCCACAAGAGAGAGATAGTATTCATTGGAACGGAAGGCAAACCGTTCCTCTACCCTGCGAAGGGCAACCTTTTCATCAACATTCAGGGCACTGATTTGGTCCACTCGTGTCAGATATCGGGGTTTCATCTCCGTTCACCTCCATCAACCCGGATATTTCTCAGACCCCCCAGGAAAGTTACATCTCGTAGAAAAAACCGGGCCTGAACGACACGGAACATATCGTCATCCCGGCCGTTCAGATATGATATCCGACCCTATATCGCCGATATTATAAATATATTTAGGCACCCTTGAGGGGAATCAGTGCCGCCAAAAACGCCTTTTACGGGGCTTACGGCCCATCGAGAGAATGTCGACCATATATTTCCCCTCATCCCCCAGACCGACCACCATATCCTCAGTCTGTGCGAGTTTCTCAATATTTAGTTCATATGTCCCGGGCCCAACGATACGGATCGACTCCACACGTTCATACCCGCTCGCCGACTCTCCCACATCACCAGTGACCTCAAGTGCTTCTTCGCCGGTTTCCTCAGCGATCTCGCCGACCGATTTCTCCTCAAGCACATCATCATGCCGCTGTTCCTCTCTTACATAGAGAAACTTCTTCCCGCCACAGCTCGGGCAGCCTTTCAGGATATCAGTCGACCCATCCTCAAACTCTCGTCCGCACCTGGTACACTTATGGGGCATTCCACCTCACCGTGAGGAGACCCATGCACTGATCAGGCCCTCGTCCTTCTTCAAGGTTTTGAGCTGATTCGCAGGCCCGATCACGGTGAGTCTGGATTCATCTGGTTTTTTCCCGACAAATCGAGAGAAGAATCCTCCCAACCCTTCGTTCCCCTCTCTCGTCGGATAGGTCTCGATCTCAATCCCCGAAAACCCGCCAGGACTGATCTCCATCATCGTCACCTCGATGAGCTTGCTCTGCTCTTCAGGGGCAAGCCCCCGCTCGAGCACCACAATCCTGCCAGCCCTGACATCGTCGAGGATCAGCCTGATCTTCTCCATCATGCCAAGCCTTGCCATTCTATCCGCAGAGACAAAATCAATCTGAACTCCCTGGATCATCTTGATCACCCAAAGATCTCTGTCATCGCATCATAGAGCGACTCGATATTCTTCCCCTCCATCCCTGAGATCTGCACCACCGGATGCTGGGGGAATGCAGACCTGATCCGCTGCGGCGCCGCATCAGGGAGATCGATCTTGTTGGCGACGATCACAACCGGGAGTTTCCTGCTCTCGATGATCCCGATCATCATGATATTCACCTGCATGAATGGATCCTGGGTGGAGTCCAGCATATAGATGACCCCATCAAGATCCCCGCGCAGCCAGTGCATCGCCTCAGCAACACCCTCCGTTGCCTCTCTAGCCCGCCCAACGGCCTCTTCCTTCTCAAGACCATATTCCAGGAACTCATGATAGTCGATCTTGGTCGTCACGCCAGGAGTATCTACGATATCAATCGAAATAGAACTCCCGTTCGCACCGGTGATCGTGATATCTTCCTTTCGTCGGGCCCGTCTCGTCTCGTGGGGCACCTCACTCACCGGACCGACCGCATCACCAGTCCAGTCCCTGACGATTCTATTGGCAAGGGTAGTCTTACCTGCATTGGGAGGACCATAAATCCCAATCTTTGAATGCTTCTTTCCGAATAATGTTCGGAAGAACTTGGATGCCTTTAGTTTTGCCAGAAACAGAAAATTCATAACTCCAACCCCTATCCGAGAATTATTTACTATCCACTAGAAGATTGCTCCCACCGGTATAAATAGCCCCCTATATTGGCGAAGATATCACTACAGAGCATACGGCCATGATTTATAAAATATCCTCCAGTATTCTTTTATAGAGGAATCTCATAGTAGTGTTTTGTCTGGAAATTATCCAGAGAACAGCGACCCTCGGGGTGAACTCATGTCAAACGGACGAGACACAATGTACCTTGAAACAAGAGTTCCACTGAAAGAAATTATGAGGGTCAACCCCACCACCATCGAAGCTGAGGCAACGGTCGCAAAAGCTGCAGCCCACATGTGCCGTGATGAGGTCGGGAGTTGCATCGTTCTTTCAGGGAACATTCCCACCGGAATCGTCACCGAGCAGGACATCAACTGCAAGGTTGTCGCAAAGGATCTCAAACCTAGTTCTGTATATGTCAGAGAGATCATGAGCACTCCTCTGATCACAATCGAGACCAAGAGAACGGTGGGGGAAGCTGCACAAATGATGATCCAGCACCGGGTGCGAAGACTGCCCGTGGTCGAAGACGGAAAAGTGACCGGCATCGTAACCGTCAGAGACCTCCTTTCTGTCGCAAACGAACTCAACGAGGTGATGACTGACCTGCTTGTCATCAACCGCGACGAGAGTTTTGCCATGGGCGTCTGTGACCGATGCGGACAGATGAGCGATAACCTTATACAGGTTGACTCTATGCTGCTGTGTGAAGAATGTCGGGAGGAGGAGCGCTTGAGATGAAGGTGGCTGAAGATATGATGGTGAAGACCCCAGTCCTCACCACAGGCGACCCTATGACCAGGGCACGCCAGGTGCTGCGCGACGATATCTTCCGTGAAATTCCAATTACCAACGCCAATGGGCGTTATGTCGGATATATCAACATCACCGACGTGCTGAAGATCACGGATACCAAATCCAATGTCCTCATCGAGGGATTTGTCAAAGAAGGAACCACGGTCGGGCCAGATATCTCCTTGATGGAAGTTGCAGAGGCGATCCGCGAGAACGAGACCGACACAGCCACAGTCGTGGATGACAACAGGAACGTACTCGGCAGTGTGCTGCTCTCAGAGATCTTTCCTATCCTCTGCACACGCAAAAATCTCCATGGAGAGATCAAGGACTTCATGCACCGCTCACCACCAGTCTGTGAGGCCACCGACAGTGTCAGCGGGGTCTATGCACAGATGCTTGACAGGAATATCACCGCTTTTGCAGTGATGAAAAACAAGACTCTTTCCGGGATCATATCAAGGAGGGATATCCTAAATAACGGCAGAGTGAGAAAAAGCCTTGAACGGGGGGGGAAAATACCGGTCGAGAGCGTGATGGTCACACCGCCTATCACCATCAGCCTCGAGGAAGATATCAAAACTGCGGCAGAGCGCATGGTCGAACATGACCTCTCGCAGATCCCGGTCATGGACGGCGGCACTCTCGTTGGCATGATCGACAGGCATGGCGTACTGAAAGGCCTCTAGAGAAAGGAATGATAGTATGCATCAGAACTGGCAAAACGCGAAGCAGGGCGACAAACTTTTAAAAATGCCCGGAAAACTGGACCGCGGACCGATCGACTTCAACTCTCGGGTCGTCGAGACCAAGGGAGAGGTGATGGGGATCGCGACGAGAAACGTGATCTCAGCCCCACCAACAACCCGTATCATTGATGCAGTCGAGATGATGACCGAGCATGGTTTCCGGAGACTCCCCATCACCGACGCCGGAACTCATCACCTCCGTGGGATCGTCACGGCCCGTGACATCATCGATCTCCTCGGTGGTGGGGACCACTACAATCTTGTGCGGGTCAAACACGACGGCAATCTCATCGCGGCGATCAACGAGAGCGTACGCTCGATCATGACCCAGCGGGTCAGGACCGTCCCTGACTCAGCCTCGGTCTCAGAAGTCACCGAGACGATCGTTACCCAGAAGATCGGCGGACTCCCGATCGAGAACGACGACGGGGCCGTCGTCGGGATCGTCACTGAGCGAGATGTCATGAAGGCACTCGCCACCGAAGAGACCAGGACGGCGGTCGAAGAGATCATGAGCACCAGCCTGCGGGTCACCGGCCCAGACACTCCGATCGGCACGGTCACCAGCAAGATGATCTCGCATGGCTTCAGGCGTCTGCCCATCGTCTCAGATGATGTCCTCTATGGGGTGGTCACTGCCTCAGACATTATGAAATATCTCGGGAACGGTGAGGTCTTCACCAGACTTTCTACCGGTGACGTCGGCGAGGTAATGGCCCTGCCGGTCCGCACCCTGGTATCAAACGACCTGTACACCACCACCCCCATGACAAACATCAATGATGCAGCACTGAAGATGCTGCAGAAGAAGGTCGGTGCACTCCCTGTCATCGAGGATGGGCGACTTATCGGCCTGATTACCGAGTTTGATCTTGTAAAAGCGTTTTCTAAGGAGTGAATGAGATGAAGGCGGAGGATGTGATGGCGTCACCGGTGAGAGTGGTCGCCCCCGAAGACACGGCTGCGTATGCGAGAAATCTGATGATCAAACATAAGATCTCTCGCCTTCCGGTGACGGAAGGGACACACCTTGTCGGGATCATCACCAAAAAGGACCTCGCCTACCGTCTCCGTCAGACCGAACCGGTCTGGCGGCGACGGCCGATCGACCGTATTCCGGTCTCCATTCTGATGACGTCCAAGCCCATGACCATCGGCCCAGGGACCGGGATCAGAGACATCGCCGCGATTATGCTGGACCGGATGATCAATGGGTTGCCTGTGGTCCACGAGGGGGAACTCCTCGGGATCGTGACAAAGTCCGACCTCCTCAGGTCAGATGTGGCGAGGGCTCTGGAGGTGCCGGTCACTGGACTCATGGAAGAGCCTCTGATTGTGAACCGCTACCATTCTCTCGACCATATCATTGACCTCCTCTCTGAAAGAGATGAAAAGTTGATCGTCGTCAACAACAACGGGACGATCGCAGGTATCATCACAGAAACCAACCTTGCATTCTTTGAATATGTAAACGAGTCTGGAGGAATACCCGAAAAAGATATAAAAATGCTAAGGAAAGAGGAATCTGGTGGTAGAAAAGCATTCAGATACGTAGCTGAAGTCTCGGCAGTCGCGGAGGATTTCATGACCAACCCGGTCGTGACCGCCCCCCCCGAGGCCACCGCCGCCGAGGTGGTGCAGACAATGATCGACCACCGCATCAACAGTGTGGTGATTACTCGAGGAAACGAGATCCTCGGTATCGTGAAACGGGATAATATCTTACAGGAAGTGGCAAAATGAGCGAAGACATGTACATCTATATCAAAGACGTGATGGCAAAACCGGTCACCATCGCAAAGTCCGCGCCTATCACCGATGCCCTCGACAAGATGCTGAGCGAAGATGTCGACCCCCTGATCGTCACCGACAACGGGTCGGTGGTCGGCACCATCTCGAGGGAGGCAATCGCCGACAAACTCGGGAAAAAACGGAACTCCGATATTGCTCCAACAAAGATTCATGTCGCAAATACTGTATCAGCCGATTTCACTGCCGCCTATCCAGACCAGGGCATTGAGATCCTTCCCGCTCTCCTGCAACATGCAAAGATCGTGGTCGTCTTCGATAGTGACCACAAACTCATCGGCCAGATCGGGTACAGCGATCTCCTGCGGGTCCTTCAACCTTCCGCACCCCTCAAAGAAGTGATGGAGCCAGTGTTCTCCATCAATGTCGAGGAACGGGTCGTCCATCTCCGCCGGAGGATGGTGGACGAAGGGATCGCCAGGTTCATCGTCACCGACGATAACGGCGATCCTATCGGGATCGTCACTGAGACCGATGTGGCCAAGTCGATGCGGGCCTTCCGCGAGGTCGTCGAAGACAAATACCAGGACCACCGTATCAGGAATCTCCTGGTCAGGGACATCATGTCCTCTCCCTTGATCTCGGTCACTCCCAACTATTCGCTCTCAGAGATCATCGACCTAATGCTGAAGAAAAAGATCAGTTCGGTTGCGGTCTCTGACAGCAACAGCCGCATCGCCGGGATCGTGACCCGTGCGTCGTTGGTCAAGGCACTCTGAAATAAAGAATTATTTCTTTTTTTTTTCGGCTTTGTAGAAACCCTCACCAATTGTGTGGGGGAGACGTGTGTCACCCGCCTTCCCACCTCTTTGGCCGGGGGCTCTGCCCCCGGACCCCTGGGAGCAAGATAGAACCGGGAAGGCAGAATAGATGACCATAAAGAGCGCACTGCCATCCCCTGTCTATCGTGTGGCGGGGGAACCGGAGGGCGGCAAGCCCCCCGCCAGAGACAGAAAAAACCACCACCATAACACCACTATAAGGTACTCTCCAAACCCCCCCTCCCCCAGGAACAGATCAATGCCTTCTTCACTTCTTCATTCCAGTATATCCCTAGAGAAGAGCCATGGAACTCAACCCACGCCGACCGGTCAGCCCGAACCGTGACGTCCCCTCACTGGTACACGCCATGAGCATGACCGGGTTCCAGGGCAGAAAATTGGGAGAATCATTCAAAATCTGGTCGACGATGATACAGGATCCAGACTGCACCATCATCCTCGGGCTCTCAGGGGCCATGGTCCCAGCCGGAATGCAAGAATGTCTCATCAAACTGGTCACCCACCGCTACGTCGACGCCATCGTCTCGACCGGCGCAAACATCTTTCACGACATCGCTGAACACCTCAGCATCAACCACTACCTCGGACACCACTGCGTCGACGACGCCACCCTGTACGAGAAAGGGATCGACCGCATCTACGACGTCTTTGCATACGAAGACGAGTTCAGGAGCGTTGACCAGAAGGTCGCCGCCTTCGCCGAAAGTCTTGCCCCCTACCACGCCTCATCAGCAGACTTTACCCACCGCCTTGCTAGATACCTCGTCGCCACCGCACCAGACGGCCGGTCCCTTACCGCGACCGCCGCCCAGGCCGGAGTCCCGATCTATATCCCAGCCCTCTGCGACTCGTCCCTCGGCATCGCCCTTACCGTCGCGCGCAGGCGTGGTGCAGAAGTTGCGATCGACCAGATCGCCGACGCCGACGAACTGACCAGGATCGTGGAAGACGCGAAGAAGACCGGGGTCGTCTATATCGGCGGCGGCGTCCCGAAAAACTTCATCCAGCAGACCCAGGTGATCGCCTCAATGCACGGCCACGACCTAGGCGGCCACGCCTATGCGGTCCAGTATACCACCGACGCCCCTCACTGGGGAGGACTGTCAGGATGTACCTTTGAAGAAGCGATCTCATGGGGTAAAGAATCCACAAAGACCAGGAGCGTCCAGTGCTTCTGCGACGCCACCATCGCCCTCCCGATCGTGACCTCAGCCCTCCTCGGCAGCGGACTTACACGAGCCCGCCCCGTTCTGGACCGACCATAACCATTATTAAGAAGCCATTCGAATATTAATGAACATCATTCATGGAGCAGCGCTGGGTCGTTGCGAGTATCCACGGATGCGCAATTCAAATGTTGAGGTAGCCAAGCCTGGTATGGCGCAGGTTTGCTAAACCTGTGTCCCTCTGGGACTCGAGGGTTCAAATCCCTCCCTCAGCGCTTTGACCAGATCTGACGAGGCGATCAGATGGATCAAGAAGAAGAAATCAAATACTTCGTCCGGGTCAGAGACACCGACCTGGACGGTACGAAAATGGCGCTCGTCGCCCTGACCGGCATCAAAGGGATCGGGCGACATGCTGCAAAAATTATCACGCAGCAGGCCGCAATCGATCCGCGTGCAATCCTCGGAAAGATGTCTGACGAGGAGATCGACCGGATCCGCACAGCCGTCGACAACTACGGATCAAGCGTCCCAACCTGGATGCAGAACCGTCCCGTCGACATCCTCTCCGGCAAGCCCCGCCACCTCATGGGCAGCGAAGTTGGGCTTACCCTTGAAGAGGACATCAACACCATGCGTAAGATCCGCAGTTACCGCGGGATCCGCCACGAGACCGGACAGAAGGTCCGCGGCCAGCGCACCAAGGCTTCAGGCAGGACCGGCACCACCGTCGGCGTGAAGAGATCAAAGGTGTTGTCAAAGTCGTGAAGAGGCAGAAAGATGGGATATCCAGGTAAGAATCATAAGACCTACTCCACCCCAACGCGCCGGTTCGAGAAGAGCCGGATTGAGGAGGAAGTCAAGCTCGTCATCGATTACGGCCTGAGGAACAAGAAAGAACTCTGGAAGGCCCAGAACACCCTGCGTAAATATCGCAAGGCCACCAGAGAGATCCTCGCCCTTGAATCTGCAGGTACCGAAACGACTCAGGCGGAGACCAAGAAGAACCAACTCCTCAACCACCTTGGACGCTACGGCCTGGTCGGAGAAGAGGCCAGCATCGACGACGTTCTCGCCCTGAAGATCGAACAGGAACTTGAGCGCAGACTTCAGACCATTGTGTACCGGAAAGGTCTCGCCCGCTCACCAAAGCAGGCCCGTCAGTTCATCACCCACGGCCACATCGCCATCAACGGCCGCAGGGTTACTATTCCGGGATACATGGTTCCAAAAGAGCAGGAAGCCCTGATCGAATACTACGGTCACTCCCCGCTCGCCACTGAGTCGCACGCTGAACGCACCAGGATCAGCGGGAGGTAATCATGGCAAATGAGAAAGAGAAATGGGGCATTGCACACATCTTCGCCTCATTCAACAATACGATCATCACGGTGACCGACATCTCAGGTGCAGAGACTATCGCCAAAAGCAGCGGCGGTATGGTCGTCAAACAGGACAGGAACGAGAGCTCGCCCTATGCCGCAATGCAGATGGCCAATAACCTCGCCAACATTGTGAGAGAGAAGGGTATCGTCGGGCTTCACGTCCTGGTGCGCGCACCCGGTCAGGGCAAACAGCGCAGTCCTGGCCCAGGAGCTCAGGCTGCCATCAGAGCGTTTGCACGTGCAGGCATGCGTATCGGTAAGATCGAGGATGTAACCCCGGTCCCGCATGATTCGATCCGTCAAAAGGGTGGGAGACGCGGCAGGAGAGTCTGATGCAGATCGAATTTGCCAGAATTGATGATGACACCGCTCGCTTTGTATTGAGCGGAGCCACCCCAGCGTTCGCCAATGCCCTGCGCCGTGCCATGATCGGTGAGGTGCCGACGCTCGCCATCGAAGACATCAGGATCTATGACAACTCCAGCGTACTCTTCGATGAGATTCTGGCACACAGGCTCGGACTTATCCCGATAAAGACTGACCTTTCTCGATTCGTTCCCCAGAGCGAGTGTTCGTGCGGCGGTGAAGGCTGCTCACTCTGCTCGGTGAACTTTACCATGAGCGTCGAGGGACCAAAGACGGTTCTCTCAAGTGATCTCATTTCAGACGACCCTGACACCACTCAGGTCCATGACGACATCCCCATCGTCAAACTCTTTGAAGGACAGAAGATCGTCCTCGAGGCCCGTGCCGTTCTTGGCAAGGGGAAAGACCATGCCAAGTGGCAACCGACCACCGCCTGTGGGTACAAGGAGTACCCCATCATCACCATCTCTGAGAACTGCGATGGATGTGGGATGTGCATCGATGAGTGTCCACGCGGTGTGCTCGAACTGAAAGGCAGGACGATGGGCGTGGTTGAAGGCAAACTTGAGGAGTGCTCGCTCTGCAGACTCTGCGAGAACGCCTGCCTGACCACCGGCATCGGCGAAGAGCCTGCAGTCAAAGTCACTGCAGACAGCTCACGGTTCATCTTTGTCGTGGAAAGCGACGGATCCATGCCTGTTTTAACAATAATCGAAAAAGGACTGGAATTCATCAAAAAACAGTCGACGGATCTCTCAGATACGTTGAGTGAGATAGCCGGAGTGAATTAGATGGCAAAGAGGACAAACCAGAAGACAAACCCGCGCCTGACGCATCTTATCGCGACGCTCAAAGAGCTCGCGCGCGAGAACGATGCAAAGGTCTGGCGGGCCCTCGCACAAAATCTGGAATCACCCAGCAGGAATTATGCTGAGGTGAACATTGGAAAGATCAATCGGTACGCCCAGGACGGCGAGACGATCCTGGTGCCCGGCAAGGTGCTCGGGAGCGGCGTGCTCAACCACAAGGTATCGGTTGCAGCATTGACCTTCTCCGAGTCTGCAGTCGGCAAGATCACAGGCCTTGAAGGGAACTGTATGACCATTGAAGAACTGGTCCAGACAAACCCAAAGGGATCTGGCGTGAGGATTCTGAGGTGAGACCAATGGTGACGATTATCGACGCAGACGGAAACCTGCTTGGACGGCTTGCAAGCAACGTCGCAAAGCGCTCACTCCAGGGTGAAGAGTTCGTGATCGTAAACGCCGAGAAGGCAATCGTCTCAGGCAAGCGCGCCATGGTGCTTGGTAACTACCTTCAGAAGCACCAGCGCGGCTCAGTTGAAGGCGGTCCGTTCTTCCCGCGGCGTCCAGACCTCATCATGAAGCGGACTATTCGCGGCATGCTCCCATATAAGCGGCAGCGCGGTGCTGACGCCCTGAGGAGAGTCAGGATCTACACCGGCGTACCAATGGAATACGAGGACAAGGAGTTCGAGACCCTCGAAAACGCAGGGATCGAGCGGCTGAACAACCCGAAGTACATCACACTCGGGGAGATCAGCAAGAACCTTGGGTCCAAGTTCTGAGGTGATGGAGAGATGGTAAAGGTCATTAATACGAGTGGAAAAAGAAAGACCGCGATCGCACGGGCAACCCTTAAGGAAGGAAAGGGCAGGGTCAGGATCAACTCCGTGCCCCTCGAGGTCTACGGGGGCGATCTGGCCCGCATGAAGATCTCTGAACCCTTGCTCCTCGCGCCAAGCGCGATCG
>JAQVHG010000011.1 GCA_028696365.1 Methanofollis sp. | reverse complement strand
TGACCCGGAAATATTTAAATTCCCTATCCATATCTTATGTCAACCATGTTCCTCTCAAGCCCGCTCTGGACGCCGTTCATGACGCTTATCGGCGAGATCACAGTCCTTATTATCATCGGGATGTTCTTCGGGGCGATCGTCGTCATGACCATCGCCACACTTTCGGTCAGGAACGGGGAGTTCTATTTTCCGCGGTTGATGAAGAGCGGGATGGTCCTGCTTGAGGGGATGATCAAGGGGATATGCAAGTTCTTCGGGTTCGACGATAAAGACCTGGTCTCCTTCTTCATCAGGCTCCACAACACCATGAATATGAAAACGTTCGAGGAGACACCGGTGAAAAAGCGGGCGATCTTCCTGCCCCAGTGCCTGAGGGCAGGCGACTGCCCGGCCCGCCTCACTCCCGAAGGTCTGGTCTGCCGCCGGTGCAAACGGTGCGCCATCGGGTCTGAGATCGATGCATATGAAGCGATGGGTTACCGGGTCTTCATCGTCCCTGGTTCGACGTTTATCAAGCGTATGGTGAAGCAGTACCACCCTGAGGCGCTCATCGGGGTCGGGTGCCTGATGGAGATCAAAGAGGGGCTCGAACTCTGCGACCGGATCGGGCTCATCGGGATGGGCGTGGTCACCCTCAAGGACGGATGCGTCGAGACCGTCCTCGACTGGAACGACCTCATGGAGATCGCAGAGATCGGACTTGGCTCTGAGAGTGCCTCGGGAAATACTTGAAGAAGGGGAGAGGCCTGGTGCCGGGATTTTTCGTGTGCCTGGCTCTGATCTGATCAAGATAGATTTCACTTTTCTCGACTCTTTTGTGTATATTCTAAATATCTGACAACGGGCTTCTGGTGCCTTCGGCACCGAAGCCCTCTTCATGAAGATTGGTCGAGGGAGGGAGGAAGGCGGTCGAAACAATTGAGAGAAGCATTTCCCTCAGACCACAGGACAGCAATCCCCCGCCTATCGCCATCGCGGGGGTCCGGGGGCGGAGTCCCCCGGCACGAGGGCGTGCGTACACGTATCAGATCTTTTATTCTGCGATCCTCCTCACTCGCCCATCAACGGGCTTCAGGTGCCTTCGGCACCGAAGCCCTCATGATGGATGGGGATTGGTCCTGGACGACACGTAGCCGAAATGATTGACAGAGTTCTCCTCTCAGATCACAGGACAGCGATCCCTCACCTATCGCCATCGTGGGGTCCAGGGGCGGAGTCCCCCGGCGCGAGGGTATGAGTCCAGGTATCAGTCTCATACTCTCCCCCTCTCTCATCCAATCACTCGAACAACGGGCTTCAGGTGCCTTCGGCACCCGAAGCCCTCTTGATGAAGATTGGTCCTGGAAGGCAAGCGGTAGAAAAGATCGAGAGAAGTATTCTCATCAGATCACAGGACAGCAATCCCCCCATCAATCGCTGTCGCGGGGGTCCGGGGGCGCGAAGCCCCCGGCACGAGACGTGCGCACACGGATCAGATCTTTAGTTCTGCGATCCTCTACCTTCACCCCACAACGGGCTTCTGGCGCCTGCGGCACCCGATGCCCTCGTTATGAAGATTGATCGAGGACGGCACAATTCCCTCCATGAATATCAGTGGCTGCCTCCCCAGACCCCACTATCATCTAGAGATCCAAAAGCCGCACCCCAGGCGAGAAAACAATAGGAAGGCGGATGAGTCACGCGTGTATCAAGAATTGATAAGAGATCCTACAGAGCCAAAAAAAGTATCAGATCATTGAAGCAAAGAACCGCCGCTAATTCCCCATCACCTTCACATTCTTCCCGGTGAGTTTGGTCGAGACGATCTTGCCGTAGACATAGATGGTGGCCTCGCTCCTCACCTCGCCGACGTCCGCCCCTGGCCTGAGGATGATGTCCCCCCTGGCGTTGACGCCGTTGATCACCGCCCCGTCTGAGATGGTGAGCGTGCCCGCCGACGAGAGCGTCCCCTTGATCCGCACGCCTGGACCGATGACCCCCGAGCCGCAGGTGACGTCGTCGCCGACAGTCGAGAGAGGGCCGAGTTCGAGACAGCCGTCGACATCAAGACGGCCCCAGATGTGCGTCTCAGCAGGGACGATAAAACTTCCAGGAATGTACACATTCCCGTCAAAAAAAGATCCTTTTGGTGCAATATAGGTGTCCCCGCGCTGATAGACCTTCATGCTCTCCACACGATCATGCGGTGCGAGTGTAGAAAAGGTTTCGGTTTGTTTATATTTTTGATGAAGAGATCACCGCCAGGCATAAAATAGTTGTCACCCGCCTGTCCACATTGCGGGACTGGATCGAAAATATGAGATATTTTTTCGATTTTTTTCAGGTTCAGTATATCACCGCGGCGGCGGTGAAGACCAGCAGCGAGAGAAACATCCCTTTCTTCAGGGTCGAGGTGACGCGGGAGGCCCGGACGCAGGCCGGCGTAGCGCACTCGCGCACCCCCGCCGACCTGACGAAGACGGCGAGGTTGAGGGCGCCGATGGCAAGGAGGTACGGGAGGCCCCACCACCGGAAGACCGGAAGCATCGAGAGGACGGCGGCCGCAAGGGCGAAGCCCAGCGCAAGCCCGACCGACCTTGGCACTCCGAGGATCATCGGGAGAGTCCTGGCCCCACCGGCGCGGTCGCCCTCCACGTCCTCGGCGTCCTTGAGCACCTCGCGGGCGAGCATGGCCAGGAGGGTGACCCCTGCCACCGGGAGGTTGGCGGCAAGGCCCTCGGGCCCGGCCAGCGCCCCGCCGAAGAGGAAGATCGAGGACGAGAGGTAGGCGACGGCGAGGTTGCCGAGGAAGGGGGTGCCCTTGAGGCGCACCGCATACCACACCAGGAGCACCGAGTTGAAGACGGCGATCGCAAGACAGAGATAGTTAGTGAAGAGCGCAAGGGCGACGCCGCCGGTAAAGAGGAGCGCGGCATAGACGAGCGCCCCGCGTCTGGTGACCGCACCCGAAGGGGTGGGGCGGTCAGGGCGGTTGACGGCGTCGATCTCGGCGTCGCAGTAGTCGTTGATGGTGTTGCCTGCGGCGGTGACGAAGGCGACGATCCCGATGAGGAACGCCGCCTCAGGCCTGACCGTGCCGGTGGCGATGAGGTAACCGAGCACCCCGGCGAGCCCGGCGACGACCGAGTTGACCGGGCGGGTGATCGCAAGATAACCGTGCATGCTGGAAAAAAGGTGAGCGGGGGAGGTATTTCAATCCCACTCACCTGACGACGACGAGGCGCCCCACCCCGGTCAGGAAGGAACGCACCTCACGCCACCGCCGCATACCCGGCGGTCCACCAGGGCCTGGGCGGGGGGTTGTCCCTGAGCATCTCCGCCCATGCCTCGTCGGTGAGGCGGTCGTCGAGCGGGTGCGTGAACTCGTAGTACGAGAGGACCGGACCGGCGCAGAGAGTGGCCTCGCCGTCTGAAGTGGGACAGGCGACGACGATGAGGGCGATGTCTCCCACGCCCTCCTCCAGGACGATGCCATGGTAGGGGTTGGAGTGCACGTCCGCGACCAGAGTCGTCTGTTCCTCAAGGCCGAGAACAAGCCCGTCGAGGGTCCCGGCGGCGTCCCTGATGAAGGCATGGTCATCGGCGGTGAGGGGGACGCCTTCGAGTTCTTTCACCGAGAGGGCGGTGAACCGGTCGATCACCTCGCCGAGGGCGCTGAGCCGCTGCGCCGCGGCGGGGTCAAGGACGCCGAGGTCAAAGAGCCCGTCGGCGGTCATGGTGTTGAGGGCGGCGAGGCGGCGGTAGGCCTCTGGGACAGGTTCGACGTAGCCCGGGATCTCTGGTTTCTCAGGGTAAATGAAGGCACAATCGAGGGTATAACTCTGCTTGGCATAGAGGAGGGTGTCGTGGCGGAGTTCGGTCCAGGAGACAAGCGAAGTGGTGAGCTCTTTCTCCTGCCAGGCCGGGGTCTGCATGAAGGTCGGGTAGCCCTCCCCGAACTCGACGAGGAGCGGGCGGAGCGAGTCCAGCCAGGCCCAGTAGAGGGTCTGGTGCCACTCGGTCTCATTGCGCGCGGCGAGGTCGGCCTCGAGCCTGCCATAGACCGTATCGTAGTTCATGTAGGCGCTGTCTCCACCCTCATCCAGGAGAGCGCGGCCCCGGTCTGAACCGAGGAGGGCCATCAGGTCCAGGCCGGTCGGGATGCTCCTTTCCTCGTCGATCATGGTGAAGGGCGCACCAGTCCCGGTGAACTCGCCGGTGTACGGGTAGACGAGTTCGGAGAAGAAGTAGGAGTCGGGGACAAAACGCTGGCCCATGAACCTGAAGCCCATGGTGGCGTTGAGCACCGCTCTCGCTTCTTCAGGCGACCCGACGATCTGGTAGCCGGTCCCGCTGTAGATCGACGGCGGCGCCAGGGTCAGGAGATCCTGCCTGAGGGCTTCGACCTCGTCAGGAGCGAGGCTCTGCTTCGCCCCGCCGAAGAGCCGTTCCATCGCGGCGATATATTCCGCGGGCCCGAGGTCGTCAGCATACCCGGCATAGAACGCGGTGACCCCATAGACCCGGTCCCAGTGCGCCTTCAGGTCGGGGTCGGCAACGAGGAGCGCCGCGGTCTGGGCGGCGGCCGCGGTCTGGATGCGCGCCTCCTCCTCGCCGACCTCGTGGGTGGCGTTGAGGAGGAAGGGCATCCGTCCGTGCCACATCATCGCCTGGAAATAGCGTTCCAATTCCTCTGACTTGGTGTAGTGGCCGCGTGGGCGGTACTGGGTGTAGTCCTCAGTGTACGAGAAGAGAGGCGAGGGCGCAAGCCCGGCCTGCCCCTCGATGAGAGCGAGTTCGTCCTCGACCTCGTCACGGACCTCGGCCGGGACGGTGAAGTCTGAGGGGTCGAGGAGGGCGACGGCCACAGCATAGTAGCCCATGTTCAGCCTGGCCGCCTCCTTCGCCTCACCAGAACTCTGCCGATAGGTCTCCTCTGAGGCGTTGAGCAGGGCGGTGTCGAGGGTCAGGAGGTCGGCGGAGAGGGTGTCTTTCTCGATCTGGCAGAGGGTGTCGTCGAACTGGAGATGGTAGAGATGGTAGAGGGTGTCAGAGGAGAGGAAGAGCGGGACGTCATGCTCGCCAAGCGTCCTGTATGGCCTGACGATCTGGCTTTCAGGGCCGAACGGATAGGCGGCGACGACAAACCCGTGCTCCTTGAGAAGGGCCTGTTCCTCCTCGCCGAGGTCGAGAGCGGCGACGACTTTTTCCCAGTTCGTGATATTCTCAGGGTCAAGGGGGAGGGCGTACTGCGGTGCCGACGGCGTGACCTCGAAGGGTTCGGACGGATAATACCCGGCAAAGCCGGTAGCATTCTCCGCCGCCGCGCCCTCGAGCGGAGGCGGGGTGGCAGGAGGCGATGCGTCGTCTACGGTGGTGCACCCCGCGATGAGGAGGGCCGCACCAAGGATAAGAGCCGGGAGAATTCGATGCATGATCTCACAACTGGAGATCTGGCCGACTGGGCCATAAAGGTATTCAAGAGTGCGAATAATTTCGCGACGATAAAATCGAGCGGGCTTGAGGGGATTCGAACCCCTGATATTCAGCTTAGGAGGCTGACGCCCTATCCTGGCTAGGCCACAAGCCCTCAGTGCCTATAGATGTTAGTGCCAGGAAGGTATTAAGGTTTTGAGAGGGCACCTCTCTGCCGCAATGGAGAGAGTACGGGTCACCGAGGGAAAGACGTCATTTTATGCACCGGTCCAGGATACGAACACGCAGTTCCCCCCGGGGTCGGCCCCTATATTTTATAACTCCAGGATGGAGGCGAACCGGGACGCCACCATCCTCTTCCTCTCGGCGGTCCGCCCTTCCGAGTACCTTGATGCGATGGGGGCGACCGGCGTGCGCGGGCTTCGAGTCGCGAACGAGACCGGGGTCTATGCCACCATCAACGACATCGACCCTGCGGCGGCGGCAGAGATCAGGGCTAATGTCGAGGACCTGGGTCTCGACGCCGAGGTGACCTGTCAGGACGCCAACGCCCTGATGAGCAGTCGAAGGTTCGACTGCGTGGACCTCGACCCCTTCGGGACGCCGGCGCCCTTCACCGATTCAGGGTGCCGGAGCGCACGGCGGTTCCTCTGCATCACCGCCACCGACACCGCCCCGCTCTGCGGTGCCCACCTCAAGGCCGGGATGCGTCGCTACTGGGCGCGGCCGATGAACACCGAGTACCACGGCGAGGTGGGGCTGCGGGTGCTCCTCGGGTTTGCGGCGCGCCAGATGATCAAATACGACCGCGGGGTGCGGCCCCTCTTCTGCTTTGCCCACGAGCACTTTGTCCGCCTCCACCTGCGGGTGGTGCCCAAGGTCAGCGCCGCCGAGGAGACCCGCGGCCGTATCGGGTATATTCTCCAGTGTCCGCACTGTTTCTACCGCGCCGAACACCCTGGGATGTTCCCAGAACGCCAGACCTGTCCACGCTGCGGGGCGCCCCTCAGCCCGGTCGGCCCCCTCTGGCTCGGAGCGATCAACGACCTCCCCCTCCTCGAAGAGATGGAAGCCCTCCTCCCGACGATGACCCTCGGCACGGCCACCTATCTCGGGCGCCTCCTCCCCCTCCTCAGGACCGAACTCCCGACCTCGTCCTTCTATGACTACCACAAGGTGGCCAAGCGGCTGCGGACCTCGCCGCCAGCGATGGAGGTGATGCTCCAGCGGGTCCGGGACGCCGGGTATGCGGCGACGCGGACGCATTATCTCGGGACCGGAGTGAAGACCGAGGCCCCGCTCGAGGTGGTCGAGGCGGCGGTGAGAGGGGAGAACACCGAGAGATAGTTCAGAAGAGGGTGCTCCTGTAGCCTCTATCAATCCCTCACAGGATTGCAGAGACATACACATTTCCCTACTTCCCCCCTGAAAAAGAACTCAACAGAAAAAAGAATTCCCTCTGAAACAATCAGAGAGGTCATCCCAAAACTCTCCGGTCCTCATCCTCACCGATTGATGGCGATGGATGACAATGAAGAGATCCCAGTTTTTCATCGCACACCCATGCATTCATCGCCTTCCCACCTCTTTGGCCGGGGGCGCTGCCCCCGGACCCCCCGGGACGGCGATGGGGACGGGAAGATAGAGTTAAGATCATGAAGACAGGACGCACTCCTCCGCCAATCTTCATCGGAGGGGGGTCCGGGGGGCGGCCAAGCCCCCCGGTCGAGGATAGAGTTTAGAAATTCTGGAAGGAAGCACTTCAGTTCGAGGAGAGCTTCAACCCTTGAGAGTTTTTGGATATGCTCAGAGAGAAACTGCAATCCCACTCAGTTGAGGAGGGGATAGACTACTTCCTCTAGAACCTGGTCAATCCCGCCGACTTCTACAAGACGAGAGTCCTCAATTTTCTTAACATTCTGCTCAGACCAGACCCGGTACACACTCGATTCCCCTGCAGTGAGGACAATATAGTGTGATGTTGTACGGATCGTAACGGCCGGGTGTTGAGATCCTCCTCGTGAGATCCAGATCGTGTTTTCATTGTACTTCCTCCCCCTTGCTTCCCAGTCACAGGGAGAACAGTTCTGGCGAATCCCCTCACAAAGGTACTTCAGGGCCTTTTTACTCTCATTATTCTTTAAAACGTCAAAGACATGACCTAAACCTAGATCATTATAATATTGTTTCTGTTTAGGACGTATGAAAGCATCAAACAAAAGATCTGGTCTCTTGTTGAACACTTCATATAAACATGGCTTGGCTCTGAGATGGCTCTCAAAATTACCCGGAGACCTCTGCTGTGTATGGGAGATCGCATAATTATACCCCCTACACAGATCGATCTGTTTTGGCTCGATGACTTCGTCTATAAAATATTCATCTTCATCCTTGATACAGAGCAGGACGCCGATGCCCCAATGATTACATAAATTTCTGATCTCATCAGACACTTTTTCAGCAGGATAGGAGATATAAACAGAAAGCGTATCCAACCCGACTTTACTCCCCTGAGGAAGAAGAGAATTATCTATCCAGTTTTTCAGACACGATACTGATTGAGTAACGCTCTTTTCACTATTTTCTATTTTGATCGCATGGCCATGGAAATGCAAATAGTCAGAAGAGGTGTTTTCCTCATAGACCTCATAACGGATGCCAAGGACATCGAAAACGAAACTCTCTCCTAAACGAGCATCTATAATATATCCCTGAGAGTACTCATCTCTCTGGCACTGTTTCTCTTTTGATAGCCATAGGCCAATCCGATTTATCATTCCGCGCATATTAAGTCCCATAACCATGGGATATTATTATATATATTCATCCTGAGGATTTCAAGGAACACTAATCTTTAAAAAGTGAAAATATCCCGTGATCACTCTTTTTCACACCTAATATAAGGAGATAGGAAGGGAAGACATTCCCAGAGCGCCGCATGCCCTGACGATGAGGGTGGCTAGTGAAAAGACATTTACCGCAAAATAGAGTTTAACCAGAGACGATCTGATCTCTTCACGATCATCTCTGATGAGTTCCAAGCTCATATGACTGAAGAAGGGCACATCAATTTTTTTATCTTCAGGTTTTGTAGAATCCCTCATAGATCGATAGATCTGGGTGCTCTCTGATCGCATACCTCCTCCCCCTCACGCCGAGGGCTCTCTCAAAGGACTTCGTATTCTCATGCTCGCACAGGGGGCGCCTGCCCCCCAGAGCCCTGGGAGGGAGATAGACTAGGAAGACAGAGGGCGGACGTAGATGACGAGAGGTTGTTATCCTCGACCCCAGCCGTGTGACGGGTGTGAGCGAAGCGAACATGAGAAGATCTCTGATCTTCGAGGGCCCGGCGGTGAAACCCCCAACACAATCGAGGCGAGAAGGCACGTGATCAGAAGGCTGCTCTGACGGATCTATGAGGGCATCTACAGAGCCAAAATATTCTCAAACTCGCTCGCGCTCGTTTCCACCGGACACCAACGATGAAGAGCGGGACGGGTGGGCACAATCGATATTCTTGAAGGAGTTTTACCGCCCACCATCTCTCTTCGCGCGAGGAGGATTCGTGGACGATCGGAGCGAACATGAGATATCTCTCAGGTCTTCGAGTGATGGGCTCGCCGTAGAGATTGTTATCCTGAGGATTTCTACAGTGTCCATCGTAAGAGGAGAGAACACGAGACCATGCAACGATCTACACACGCCAAAAAAATATGAAAATTTTCCAGAAAAATTCAGAACCGCGAGACGATCGTGATGATGTCCTCGTCGGCAAGGACATGCTGAAGACCGACCCGCTGGGCGTCGTGCTTGACCGAGTCCCCCCAGACCTTGGCGTACTTGAACTTGTCGACAAAGTCGCGGTGGAGCCGCTGACAGACTTCCTCGACCGTTGAGCCAGACCTGACGATGAGGGGTTCTTCCATATCCGCCTTGCCGCCGAGAGGCTTCATGTACAGACGCATGAATCCAAGATGGTCATAGATCGCGTCTTTCAGTTCCTCGACATTATACCCAGAATGGGCCGAGATCATAAAGGGCTCTTCGCCAAAGCGCTCGGTGACCGTCTCCTTGACCTCGTTCCTCATCTCGTCATCGACAAGGTCGACCTTGTTGACCGCGGCAAAGGCCGGGACATAGACCCGGTTGCCGATCATGGCGTCGATGAAGTCGTCCTGCGTGACATCGCCACGGATGAGGACGTCGGCATTGTTGATCTTGTTCTCAGCAAGGATCGAGCGGACCTCGTCGAGGTCGAGAGATTCTCTCCCGACATAGTTGAGCCTGATACCACCGCTTGAAGCCTTCTTAATGGTGATGTCTGGCCTCGGCCTGTTTATCCTGATACCGGCATCATAGAGTTCACGCATCAGGACGTCGAGGTGTTTGCCATTATAGACATCACCAAGGAGAAGGATCAGGTCGGCACTTCGCACGACGGCGATCACCTCCTTACCCCGTCCTTTGCCCATCGCTGCACCGGCGATGAGCCCCGGGATATCGAGGATCTGGATCTTTGCGCCCTTGTGCTCAAGGACGCCTGGCACGACCGTGAGGGTGGTGAAGGCATAGGCTGCAATCTCGCTCTCCTTGCCGGTGAGCCGGTTGAGGAGAGTGGACTTCCCCACCGACGGGAAGCCGACAAGCACGACCGTCCCGTCCCCTGACTTTTTGACTGAATAGCCTTCGCCGCCGCCGGCAGAACTCATCGCCCGCTGGACGGCTTCCTCCTTCATCTTGGCAACTTTCGCCTTCAGGCGACCGATGTGTTTGGAGGTGGCCTTGTTATAGGACGTCCGCTGGATCTCATCCTCGATCTCTTTGATTTGATCTTCAAGACCACTCATTCCTTATTACTCTGTCAGAGGACTAGATGAGGATTGTGATGTTGGCCAATATACTGCGCCCGCCACCGTCCCAGGCTTCTCTGGAGGGGTGATCAGGGCGCAGGGAGGGAAATTCTTATATAGCGCACACGTAAACATAATAGACGCACAAGTGTGTGCACCACGCTGCTATAGTGTAGACCGGCCAATCATGCAGGACTCTCACTCCTGCGACTGGGGTTCGAATCCCCATAGCAGCATACGATTTTGGGTTCAAATCCCTAACTTTTCTCTGAATGCATTGGGTAAGAGCCTGTGCCATCGTGGGATCTAGACCACTCAAAGAGAATCCTAGACAACAGTCCTGGAGTATTTGGTTCTGTAGAGACCTTCCAGATGGTTATCTCTGGCAGAGTGTGGCAAGCCCATGGGATCCACCGCGACACAAGAGAGTCGAGGAAGACAATACCCTCTTCATGGTCATTGAGCATATCCCGAAACTTCCTGTGGCTTGAACATCGTCTTGAACTGAAGTCATTCCTTTCTGAGTTCTAAGCCCTATCCTCCACCGGGGGGCTTGCCGCCCCCCGAAGCCCCCGCAGATGAAGAGTGGCAAGGGATCGCATCCCATCGTTACGATCATCGCCCTGCCTTCCCGCTCCTATCTTCTTCCCGGGGATCCGGGGGCTGCAACCGGAGGGAGCTTAAGAAGATCTTTGATCCTCGAGAGAGCCCCCGGCGAGAGACTACAGGAAAACAAGAGACATACATTCTCTCCACAATGGGTGAAGGATTCTACAAAACCGAAAATTGGGCTCTGTAGAAATCCTCACCACCTCTTGGCACGCGTTCCTCCATTCCCAAAAAAAAATCAAAGACGCCTCTCACACGCCCCTTACTCCGCCAAGGAGACCTATGCCGTCGGTGCAGGGTCGACACCGGGGTCGGCGGGGCGCCTGGTGACAAGCACTTTATCCACACGGTTGCCGTCCATATCCACTACCTCATACCGCAGGTCGTCCAGTTCGATGTGATCGCCGGTCTTCGGGATCCGCTCCAGGACATACATGACTAACCCGGCAATCGAGTGGTAGCGCCCCTCCTCTTCCCCAGGGAAGGTCTCCACCGAGAGCACGTCCTTCACAGTCTCGATCGCAGTGCTCCCGTCGATCAGCCACGACCCGTCCTCCCTGACGACCACCGGCTCCTCGGCCCGCTCCCTGAGAGTACGGACGTCGCCCACGATCGCCTCCAGCACATCGTGGAGGGTGACAAGACCCTGCACGCTCCCGTACTCATCGGTGACCAGAGCGATATTCAACCCGGTCTGCTTGAACGACTCAATGAGTTTCAGGACCAGGAGACCCTCAGGGACAAAGAAGGGTTCTGTCACAGCAGCCCTGACCGCCGGCGAGGTGCCCTCCTCCATCCTGGCCAGCACGTTCTTCACCGAGACCATGCCTACGATATTCTCCTGGTCTCCCTCATACACCGGGAACCTGGAGCGCCCGCTCTGGATCATCTTTTTCACGTTCACCTCGTCAGAGTCGTCGAGGTCGAGGGCGATAACATGAGGACGGGGAGTCATCAGGGACTCGACCCGGCGGTCATCAAGTTCAAAGACCCCTTCCACCATGCTCAGCTCAGACCGCTCAAAGACGCCGGCCTCGGCACCCTCTTCGAGCATGATCTTGATCTCCTCTTCGGTGACCGGGGGCTCTGCAGAGTCTCTGATCCCCATGACCTTGAGCACCGCCTCGGTCGAACGCGTGAGCACGAAGACGATCGGTGTGGCGACGACTGAGATGATGTGCATCGGACGTGCCACGGCCGAGGCGATCTCCTCAGTCTTATTGAGGGCGATGCGCTTGGGGACGAGTTCCCCGAAGATCAGCGTCATATAGGTGATGACCAGGACCACCAGCGTGATGCTCAGCGCCTGGCTATAGGGTGCCAGGGCTGGGATCTCCTGAAAGAAGGGGACGATGCCCGCCGCAACCGTCGCACCACCAAAGGCACCAGCAAGGATCCCAACGAGGGTGATCCCGATCTGGATCGTCGAGAGGAACGTCGTCGGTTGGGCCGCAAGTGCAAGGGCCGCAGCCGACCCGGCATCCCCTTTTTCAGCACGTTGCTGGAGTCTAACCTTCTTTGCCGATACGATCGCAAATTCAGACATCGCAAAGACGCCGTTGAGCACAATAAGAATGACAATAAGAGCAATCTCAAAGAGATACGACATTTGGTTAGTAGAATGTTTCAAATTGCCGATATATAAATATTTAGAAAGGACAATATCGAACCGCAATTCTGGGACTATCTGCAATTTCCGGGTTAAAATGATGGGAAAATGGCTCTGTAGAATCCCTCTGGACGAACATCTCTGCGGGAGGGTAGCCACTCGAAGACCTTTCAGTCTTCTCAAGATCCCTTCGGCTGCACCCACCACACGATAGGATCAAGGACTGCAACACCCTCGTCATGTCGATTGATTTTGACTTCCCCCCCAATCTTCGTCCCGGCGGTCCGGGGGAAACGAACGATAGTGAGGCCGAGAAGAGAGGGAATCGGAGATTCCCGATGATAAGAAGATCTTCGATCTTCCGTGGATCTTTGATCTTCTTTGTGTGACCGGAGGGAACTTGAGAATATTTTCAATTTTCGATAGAACCCGCGGCGCGATTCATGGGGAGGGGTGTTGGTTCACACGCGTGCCTGGAAGAGGGGAGGGGGAGATGTGTGTCCCCTGCCTTCCTACCCCCTTTGGCCGGGGGCGAGTGCCCCCGGACCCCTGGAGAGCACGATAGGGTCGGGAAGGCAGAATAGATGACCATAAAGAGAGGGCTGCCGTCCTCAACCTATCGTGTCGCGGGGGTTTGGGGGGGGGTGGCCAGCCCCCCGCAGAGATAGTTGTCCAGAAGTTTTCTACAGACCACATTTTTTCACGGACAGGAGTCTCTCATGAAGGCCCCTGATCCACCGAAACGAGTGGCGAGATCATATGCCGGCACCATTATCTGCACAGAAAGCAACATAATCCGCTCCTATCCAGGCACCCCCTGATGCACTCAGGTAGGGCACAATCACCCTTCATCCTGGCCCTCTCAGGATCCCTGATTTTGAAGGACGCACTATGACTGAAACCCCTATCACCCCTGACCAGGACCAGAATACGGCCGACCACCAGAGAATGATCACCGAAGGCGTCGCCGTCCTCACCGGAGACCCGAAGAAAGCCATCTGGAAGATCGCCGCGCCCATTATGATCGCCATGCTTTTCCAGGCAGTCTACAACCTTGCCGACGCCGTCTGGGTGGCAGGCCTTGGCGATGACGCCCTCGCCGCCGTCGGGTTCATCACCCCAGTCTTCATGATCCTCGTCGGACTTGGGAGCGGTCTTGGGGCCGGCGTCACCTCGGCCATCTCCCGCCGCATCGGTGCAGGAGATAAGGCCAGGGCGGACAATGCTGCGATGCACGGCATCGCCATCATCCTTACCCTCTCGGCGATCGTCACCCCCGCACTCGTCCTCTTCATCGAGCCCCTCGTCCTTGCCCTTGGTGCCGGAAATACCTCCGGATATGCATCGAGTACGGCCGCATCGTCTTTGCCGGGGCCGTGTTCATCCTCTTCGCCGACGTACTCTATGCCATCTTCACCGCCGAAGGGAACACGCAGAAGACGATGTATGCCTGCGCCGGGTCCGCGGTCCTCAACATCGTCCTCGATCCTATCCTCATCTATGGTGCGGGCATGGGCATCGCGGGGGCGGCCTGGGCGACGCTCCTCTCGATGGCCATCGTCTGCGTTATCCTCCTATACTGGGCTCAGGTGAAAAAAGAGACCTATGTCACCATCGAATGGCGGCACTTCTCCCCAGAGAGGCACACGGCCATAGACGTCCTCTCGGTCGGGATCCCTGCGAGCCTTGAATTCGTGCTGATGTCGGTCGCCGGGATCGTCATCAACGGCACGCTCGTCTATGTCGCCGGGTCTGATGCCGTCGCCGTCTATACCGGAGGATGGCGGATCGTTTTCTTCGCCCTGATCCCGTTCATCGCCATGTCCATCGCCGTCGTCTCGGTGTCGGGCGCAGCCTATGGCGCGAGAAAATACGACAGACTCAGAGTCGCCCACTCATTCGCAGTTCAATCAGGCATCCTCATCGCCCTCGGCCTCTCCCTTGTCACGTGGTTCCTCGCCCCCACCATCGCCTGGACCTTCACCTACTCAGCAGAGAGCGCACACCTGGCAGGCGGGATCACCGCCTTCCTCATGACGATGTGCTTCTTCTACCCCTTTATCGCGCCGGGCATGATGTCGGCCGGGGTCTTCGAGGGGACCGGGAAGGGCATCTTCGCTCTTGCAGTCGAGTTTTTCAGGAACCTCGTCTTCATCGCCGTCGCCGTCTGGGTGCTCGGCGTCGTCCTCGGACTCGGGGAAGTAGGGGTCTGGTGGGGGATTGTCGCAGGGAACACCCTCGGCGGCATCGTCGGCTACCTCTGGGCACGGGTCTACATCTCGCGGCTCATCAGGCTGGGGTCACCCTCCCCCACCCACAGCCCTTAAGTACCCCCTCACCCTATTGCCGGCATGGACCCGAGCGCCTTCTTCGCCGCGTTCTTCGCCGCTCTCCTCGCCATCGCCAACCCGGTCGGCAACGTCCCCTTCTTCATCATGTACACCACAGACGTCTCATCGACCCGCACCAGACACGCCGTCGCCCTCCTCCTCGGAGGGATCCTTGTCGGGACGATGCTCCTGTGCATGGTCTTTGGCTCAGGCATCCTCGGGTTCTTCGGGATCTCGATCCCGGCCTTTGAGATCGCCGGGGCGATCATCCTGCTCACCATCGCCTTCTCCATGCTCTCGGGCACGCACACCGACCGCACCCATGCACACACCGCCGCCAGGGGCGACGCCTCGATCTGGAAGCGTGCCGAGGCCGTGATCCCAAAGATCATCGTCCCCCTCGTCATCCCGATCTATGTGGGCGCCGGCACGATCAGCGCTCTTGTCCTCTACGGCCACCAGGCCCTGGCAGACAGCGCCCTCCTCCTCCCAGCCGTCGGCGTCGTCCTGGTCGTCTGTCTCCTCATCACCCTCTGCAACATCGCTTCAGACTATATCTTGCAGTTCTTCGGGAAACAGGGGCTCGAGATCGTGGTCAGGATCTTTGGGATCGTCATCGCCGGTATCGCGGTCCAGATGTTCTTCGAGGGACTCGGGCAGATGACGGTCGGGTTTGTCAGTGCAACCATCCATTGAGAGGGGGCCTGCAAAACCCTCTTTTTTTAGCTCTGGAGAAATCCTTCCCTTTTCCAGGCATACGTGTGAATCACCCGTCTTCCCTCATCGATCGCGCCGGGGGCGCTGCCCCCGGACCCCTGAGAAGAAGATTGGGCTGGGAAGGCACAATCAATGAACATGAAGAGAGGGCTGCCGTCCTCAACCTATCGTGTCGCGGGGGTTTGGGGGGGGGTGGCCAGCCCCCCGCAGAGATAGTTGTCCAGAGGTTTTCTACACAGCCCTTTTTTTAGTTCTGGAAAAATATTCACCAGTCCTGGCGTGAGCGTGACTTAATCGCCGTCCCCCCTCTTCGACCGGGGGCGCTGCCCGCGTGGTGGGGGACCGAAGGTTGGCCAGAACGAGGCCTAAGAGTTTCATCCAGAGGAATTCTAAAAAGCCCATCATACCTCTTATATTCTCACATTGAGGGACACCTCAGATCTCCAGCTATGTTTTCTTTCCGAAGGCACGGAGGACAGAGAGAGAACAGTGAAGAGTGCGTTACCGTTCCTCCCCTATCTTCATCGCAGGGTGTTTTCACCTCTATTCAGCTATCCTTCAAACCTTACGAGGCCCCATAATCGCGGCGAATTCCATGCGACTTCCCGGGCTGTACATCGCCGTCCCGGAGAGCCAGATAGAAAACACCATCTTCGATCATAGATGCCCTTAAATTGCGGGGAAAATCCATTTTAATTACTGAGTTTCGTAAACCGAGCGCATTTATCCCGGCCCTCTGATCTCTGCAATCTGAACCCCGATCAGAGGACTCGATCCCAAAACAGAGGATGATATGAGCACGGATCTGGGGGAACATAGTCTCGATCGAAGGCGGGATGAAGGGGGCGGACAAGCAGGCAGAGCCGCAAAACTCCCTTCATCACATCGACAGTTCTGTCCCCTTGATCACTTCCCCATCATCGGCACCCCGCACTTTGGGCATTCCGTATCCCGGCAGGGCACGCCCCTCACCTTTGTCTTTTCATAGCCACACGCAGGGCATACACACGTCTCAGGCGGCACTCCCCGCTGGCCTTGCCCCCTTCCAGGCGGACCTCTTGCTCCATCAGGCATGATGATCACCTCAGGCGAGAATAGCATGCCTGGGTTAAAAATGAACTGATAAAAAATAGTTGCCCGCGCAACTATTATCCCCTCACGACACCTACTAGATCGTTCATGCGGCCCTCCCCGGAAAAGCCCCCACTCGGGGCCCTCGTCTCGGTCATCCATCGGACCCACCACATGATCATCAACGAACGGATGAGAGCGTTCGGCCTCTCCTCAGGGCAACTCTTCACCCTCATCTACCTCGCCCACGAACAGGGAGTCGCCCAGGAGACCCTGGCCCGCCGATTTCACGTTGACAAAGGCACCGTCGCACGGTCCGTGCGGAGACTGGAGGACACCGGGCACATCACCAGGACCACCGATCCTGACGACCGACGGGCCGTCAGGATCTTCCTGACCGAAAAAGGTGAGAAGATCATCCCTGAGATCGTCAAGATCGATCAAGAATGGGAGAAGGAAGTCTGCGCCGGCCTCACCGACGAGGAGCAGCGCGCCGTCTTCACCCTCCTCAAAACCATCGCCAAGAACAGCATCGCCATCACTCTGGAGAACGAACATGCACGCCACAGAAACGAAACATCCTGAACAGACCGGCACCACAAGAGGCGTCTCCCTCCTCACCGGAGATCCAAAGAAAGCCATCATCACACTCTCAGGCCCAATGATCGTGGCGATGTTCCTTCTCTCGGTCTACAACCTCGTCGACGCCATCTGGGTTGCAGGCCTCGGGAAAAACGCCCTTGCCGCCATCGGGTTTGTGACCCCCGTCTTCATGGTCTTCATCGGCCTCGGAAACGGCCTCGGCGCCGGGGTCACCTCGACCATCTCTCGCCGGATCGGTGCACACGACAAGCCAGGAGCAGACAGTGCGGCCATGCACGCCATGGTCCTGACCATCCTCCTCTCGGCGGTCATGACCCTCCCGCTCATCGTCCTTGCCGGCCCGATCGTCGCCGCCCTGGGCGCCGGAGAGACCACCGACCTTGCAGCGACCTATGGGAGCATCATCTTCGCAGGGACCATCTTCATCCTCTTCACGAACATCGCCTACGCCGTTCTCAGGGCAGAAGGAGACACCAGACGGACGATGTACGCCATGGCCGTCTCTGCGATCGTCAACATGATCCTCGACCCCATCCTCATCTACTGGGCCGGGATGGGGATCGCCGGCGCCGCCTGGGCTACTGTCATCTCAGTCGCCCTTGTCTCCCTCGTCATGGTCTACTGGTTCCTTATCAAGAGGGACACCTATGTCACCCTCTCGTGGCAGGGTTTTTCCTTTGACCGCGGGATCTTCACCGACATCCTCAGGGTAGGGATCCCGGCAAGCATGGAATTTTTCCTGATGTCGATCATCGTCGTCATCATCAACAGCCTCCTCGTCCATGTCGCCGGCACCGACGCCGTCGCCGTCTACACCTCAGGCTGGCGGGTCGTGATGTTTGCGATCATCCCGCTCATCGCCATCTCGACCTCAGTCGTCTCGGTCGTCGGCGCATCCTATGGAGCGCGGCGGTTTGAAAATCTCAAGATCGCCCACACCTTCTCGGTCGGCCTCGGAGTGGCGATCGCCCTTGCGGTCAGCGCCATCACCTGGTTCTTCGCCCCGGTGATCGCCCTCATCTTCACCTACTCGCCTGAGAGTGCCCAACTCGCCCCGGCGATCGTCGCCTTCCTCCAGACGATGTGTTTCTTCTTCCCCTTCGCCCCGCCTGGAATCATGTCGGGCGCGGTCTTCCAGGGGACCGGGAGGGGGTTTAACTCGCTTGTCCTCAGTCTGCTGCGCAACCTCGTCTTCACCGCGGCCTTCGCCTACCTGCTTGCCCTTCCCCTCGGCCTCGGGGAGGCAGGGGTATGGTGGGGGATCGTCATCGGCAACATCCTCGGCGGGATCGTCGGCTACGGATGGGCACGGATCTTCATCTCCCGCCTCCTCAGGGTAAGTGAAAGAGGAAAGAGAGTGGCGGCCTGAGAAGTGCACTGACCGCGACCTTCATCACCGCGGCGGGCAGAGGAGATCACAGGATGACGCAGATCTCTCAGACTGTCACCCATGCCCGCCCCGACTTCGCCGCGCTCAGTGAGGCAGGGCTGATGCCGGTGGACATGCACACCCACACCGTCCACTCAGACGCCCCGACCAGGGTCAGAGACGCCCTCCGCAAGGCCGAAGGTTGCGGGTTCGGGCTTGCGATCACCGACCACAACGGCGTCGGCGGCGTCCTGGAGGCGCAGCGCCTCGGCACTCGTGCGATGGTCGTCCCGGGGATCGAGGTGAGCGCCTGGGACGGCCCGCATATCCTCATCTATTTTTACGATATCCATGACATGGAAGATTTTTACGAGGTCCATATCAGGGACGCACGGAGCAAGAGCCCATACCTTGCCACCCGCCTCATGACCGAAGAGATCCTGGAGCGGGCCGCCGGCTACTCCTGCGTCGTCTCGGCCGCCCACCCGTACGGCTACCTCCTCTTCAACAAGGGGGTGCAGAAGTGCATCGACCGCGAGTATCTCAGACCCGCAGTCCTCTCCGAGTTCGACGCCGTCGAAGCCCTCTGTGGGGGGATGGGGAGAGGTCAGAACGAGAAGGCCGCGGCACTCGCGAGGGACATGGGGCTCGGGGTCACCGGCGGCACCGACGGTCACCTCCTCTCTGACCTCGGGAATGTGGTCACCTGCGCCGATGCCGCGGACGTCGGGAGTTTCCTCGACGCCGTCGCCAAGCGGGAGACGACGATCGTCGGACTCGAAAAGAACGCC
>JAQVHG010000203.1 GCA_028696365.1 Methanofollis sp. | reverse complement strand
TCCATCTCAGATGAGTTACCTGCCACCAGGACGAGCGCACGCTCTGCAGTCGAATAATCACAGGGAAGGGTGAGCCGGCCAAGCATTGCACGCCTGACCAGGGCGATCACCTTTGCCGACTTGTCCTCTCCAGTCAGTACCTCTTCAGCAGAACTTTCATCTTTCGCAAAGGTGTCGCGCAGACCACCAAAGAACCCTTTCTGCTTCTTTGTCCGCTCACTCACCACTTCGGTGACGGCGTACCCGACACTGGAGATCCCGCCGCCTCTCAGGGTGTTGATCACCTCAGAGGAGTCGACAACCATCTCGCCGACCCCTGCCTTCCCAACCTCGCCGGCACGGAATAGAACGCCGAAACGACGGACAATCTCTTCATTCAGTCTGGAATAGGCGTTCTTGACACTCTCTCCCTCGTTCTTCCAGGCCGCATTGTCAAAGACAAAGACATTGTCGGCCTCATTGACAAGTGTTGAAAGACTCCTGGCTGCGTTGTAGGTATACAGCCTCCCTTCCTCAGGGGCTGGGAGGAGACCAATGGCATAGACCGGTTCGCGGTAGATCCGCTTCAGGTGGCGAGCGAGAACCGGAGACCCACCTGATCCCGTACCTCCACCAAGGCCAGCGACGATTACGAAGGCGTCGATGTCATGGGTACCCCGTGTATCGATCGCGTTGATAATCGAGTCGATCTCGTCGGCGGCGATCCTGGCACCGGTGACATTGTCGGTACCCACGCCGTGCCCTTTCACGACGGTCTGACCGATCAGAATCCGATCCTTTATCTCGATGTTCTTCAATCCCATCAGGTCAGTGCGAGCGGTGTTGACGATGATACCCCTGAAATTATTTGAGCCAGATCTTCGATCCTGCTCAATGAACATGTCAACGACCTTACCGCCAGCCTGACCGAATCCTATGAAAAATACCCTCATTCAGTTTACACCATCCAGTCGGCTACCACATATGCAAGGACACTATGTAGCTGGTATCTAGCTAATAGTACAGTTCTCTCCAGAGTTCAAAAACTTTCTTATGCGCTTTTGATGATACACAGTATTGCAGAATATGGATATTTGTATTATAGGAGGTGGGCTCACCGGTCTTGTCGCCGCCCTCTCCCTCTCAGAGACCTCTGAGGTTACCATCCTTGAGAAAAAACCACTTCTCGGGGGATGTATGGCGTCGTATCAGAGAGATGGCTACTGGATCGAGCACTACTATCATCACTGCTTTTCCGACGACCGCCATCTCTTCTCTCTTCTGGACGATCTCGGGCTTAGGGGCCGTCTAGAGTGGCTCAAGGGCTCAACTGGATATTATGTGGACGGCAAGGTCCACCCATTGACAAGTCCTATGGAGATCGTGCGCTATCCGCACCTCTCATTCATCGATAAGGCCCGTCTGGGGGTGCTCACTCTCAGGGCAAAGAGGATCGATCTCGATCCCCTTGACGAGGTTCCGGCCGGGGAATATATCAGAACACATCTCGGCGAGCGCATCTACACCTCGTTCTTCGAGCCGCTCCTCCGCAGCAAGTTCGGAGACCGGCGTGACGAGGTCTCGGCCGCATGGCTCATCTCCAGGATCGCTATCAGGTCTGACCGGGGAGTTGAGGGCGAGAGGCTCGGTTACCTCAATGGGGGCTGGCACCTCCTTATCGACGGCCTTGAAGAGCGACTTCTCAGTAAGGGATGTACGATCGGGAAGGGGACTCCGGCCACCTCACTCGAACAGATAGGTGAGAAGTGGCTGGTAAATGGCCAGGCATATGACGCTGTGCTCGCCACCATCCCCCCGCAGGAGATCAAGCGGATCAGCGGGGACGAGGGCTTCGCCTCCATCCCCTACCAGGGCGCGGCCTGCATGACCATCGGTCTGGACCGCGATGTGACCAACGGGATCTACTGGCTGAATATGAAGGACAAGGCGCCGTACGGTGCTGTGGTTACGCACACCAATTTTGCGCCGCGATCACGTTACAATGAGGACGTTGTCTATCTTGCCTCATATTTTGCCGGAGAACCGACGCCCGGGTTGAAAGAGCGGATGCTCACAGACTTCAAGCGGCGCTTCTCGATCCCTGATGAGGCAATTCACTGGAGCGAACTTGCTGTCGAACACTTTGCCGGTCCAGTGTACACCACTGGGTTTTCCAGGCTCATCCCGGCCTATGAAGAACGCGGGCTGTACCTTGCGGGGATGTTCTCGCGTCCCAACTACCCTGAACGCTCGATGGAAGGTTCTATTATTGCCGGGCTTGAGGTGGCTGAAAAGATCAGAGGATGCCATGATGACTGAAGAAGGGGTTTCTGTCATCCTCCCGGTTTTCAACGATAGACCTGCACTCGAAGAGGCCATACCCAGGTCGGCCGCCGCGCTCTCTGAGATCACCGACACTTTCGAGGTGATCGTCGCAGAGGACGGCAGCACTGACGGGAGCCCTGAGTTTGTAAAAGCCTGGCACCAGAAAGACCCAAGGATACGCCTCCTCCATGCCGACGAGAGACTTGGCCGCGGCAAGGCCTTGAACCGAGCGATCGCCTCAGCTCACTATAACACGGTCTGCTACTATGACGTCGACCTTGCGACCGACCTTGCCTATCTTAAGGAACTTGTCGGGGCAATCCAGGGAGGGGCAGACATCGCGACCGGATCGCGTCTCCTCCCTGACTCTGAGATCGTCCGGAGCGGCGGGCGCGAGGTTGCAAGCCGAGGTTACAACTTCTTGGTCAGGACCATCCTCCGCAGTCGCCTCCATGACCACCAGTGCGGTTTCAAGGGCTTCAACCGTGACCGGATCCTTCCCCTTCTCGATCACGTAACCGCTCCCCACTGGTTCTGGGACACTGAGGTGCTGGTCCGCGGGCAGCATGCTGGGTATGTGATCAAGGAATTCCCGGTGGTCTGGCGGCAGGGGCCAGGGACGACGGTGCGGTTCAAGGATGTCTTCTCGATGGGGTCGCAGATCCTTGGGCTCTGGTGGCATCTCCATGTGGCGAAGGACTAGCGCGATTGTAATCCCGACGCTCATCGCCGTCGGGATCCTCGCGTATATGCTTTGGAGGGTTTGGGACGACCTGCTCCTGACTCTCTCGCATATAGAGCCGATCTACCTGGCCGTAGCCACTGGCATCTGCGTCCTCGCCTGGGTGCTACGCGGCTGGCGGTATCAGGTCGTTCTCAAAGGGATGGCGATCAAGACGTCGCTCTCCTTTTCCACGGCATGTATCTTTCTTTCTCAGACTGCAAACCTCATCATCCCAGCCAGACTTGGCGATTTGGTCAGGATCTTCATCCTCAAGCACGAGAGACTGGCGACCTATTCGCAGGGTATCTCCTCGTTGGTAGTGGAGCGGGTCTTTGACGTGGTGACGGTGGCCATTCTCGGTGTGGTGACCCTCCCCTTTGTCGTGGGGACGCCAGAATGGTACCTGCCCCTTATCCTCATCCCGATCGCGGGCGGGGCCGCCTTTGCCCTCTTCCTCTGGGTGATGGGGGACCGCACCTCAGAGAACCGAGTCCTTGGCATCATCTTCAGGATGCTCTCGGAGATCAGAGAGGCTTCCCTTCACCCAAGGGCCATGCTCCTCCTTGGGGCATCCTCGGTCGGGATCTGGATCGTAGACATCATTGTCTGCGCCATCGTCGTCCTGATGTTTGGCGAGCAGATCCCCTTTGCCGTAGTCGTGCTGGCGGTCGTCGTCGGTAACCTCGTCAAGGCGGTCCCGATCACCCCGGGCGGCGTTGGGACCTATGAGTTCGCCCTTGCCGTCACCTTTGAACTTGTTGGGACGGCGCCAGCCACGGCCACGGTCATTGCGGTTGTCGACCATCTCATCAAGAACGGGGTCACCCTCTTTGGAGGGATAGGAGCGTTGTACTTCTTTGGCGACTGGTCGGTCGCTCTGATGAGGCGTTCATTCAAGGAGGGTCTCTCCGAGGAGGAACTCCGTGAGCCCTGAGATCCAGGCGTTCATGCTTCTCTCCTGGCTCATCCTGGTCAAAGTGCTCCAGCTTTCCCTCTGGCCAGTCCTTAAGCCAGCTCTCAAGGAATATGCCTATCCTGCCGCATACCCGGCCTCCCTTCTCCTCTTCGGTGCGCTGACCTGGTATGCTGCGCTCATCGGACTCCCGGTCCAGGTCGCCCTCGTCCCCTTTGTGCTCCTGGGGGGGTATGCCCTGTACAGGCGCGCATACCAGTTAGAAGAACTAAAGGGAGCCTTCGTCTGGGATGCGGTCTTCCTCACCTTCTTTGCCACGCTCCTTGTGGTTAGGTTCATCAACCCGGCCATCGCCTACGCTGAGAAACCGATGGACCACGCCTTCCTTGCGTCGGCAATGCGTTTCATGAGCGTTCCTCCACCTGACCCCTGGTTTGCCGGCGGGGTAGTGGATGTCTACTATTATCTCGGCTACTGGATGATGGGGATGCT
>JAQVHG010000010.1 GCA_028696365.1 Methanofollis sp. | reverse complement strand
TGACAAGAGTGCTGCCTTCATCGACCTATCGTGTGGCGGGGGGTCCGGGGCGGCAAGCCCCCCGCCACTGAGATTCATTAAGAAGATTTCTACAGAGCCAAAATAAGAGGTCATCTCTATACCTGATGCCTGCAGATCTAGACGACACAGGAACACTATGGATACGCAGAGATATCACCCCTATTTAGTATTACTCGCCCTGATAGCCGGAGCGATCGCTCTGGTCTTCGGGTTCTCCGGCGACCCACAAAGCGATCTGGGGCTCTTCTTCTCCGCCGGTGCGGAAGCAGCCCCGATCTTTCTGATCGCCACCTTGGCATTTCTTGCCCTCGACCGTCCGCGCCTGCGGCCGGTGGTCATGGTGCTCACCGCGCTCTTTGTCCTGGGACTTGCGCTTGTCAGTTGGATCTTCTCCATCGCCCCTTGGTTCGGCGTCATGGATGCCACGGAGTTTCCGATAGAAGCTGCAATGCCCCTCCTGGCCGGGTTCGTACTTGCTCTTGGTGCAACTGCGCTCTGTCTGTTCCTCTATTCTGTGCGGCTCAGACGCTACCTTGCCAGGTGGATCCCGATCGACCCTGAGAACTTTGTCCATACCACAGCCTTTGTCGTGGTCGCGGCCATCACCCTCATGCCCCTCATCCCCCTCTTGGTCATCGGGCACCCACCGTTCGTCGACCTCATCGGGGATCCTTCCATGGAGTTCAGTCTCGATCCATCTGAGGCGGCGAAGATCAGCCTCTACGGGTTGGTATGGACACTCGGCGGCGCGTTCCTTGCGGTAGGGCTCTTTGTGAAGCGTTCCCTCCCCGAGGTCCTCGACCGTCTCGGCCTGGTCAGGCCCACCCTCCGTTCGTTCTCCTTCGCCGTGGCAGTGGGGCTTGGCCTGGTTCTTGTCTTTGGGGTGGTAGACCAGGTCATCGTCGCAATCTGGGAATATTTCGGGTGGTATGTCACCGACGAGGCCTACACCGAGGCGCTCTTCAGTTCGTACCTTACTCCTGTCACGGCGATCGTAGCGGCGATCGTTGCCGGGGTCGGGGAAGAGGTGGCGGTCCGCGGGGTGCTCCAGCCGCGCTTTGGGATCCTCCTCTCGTCACTGGTCTTTGCCTCTCTCCATGCCTACCAATATGCGTGGGACGGCGTCCTCTCGGTCTTCCTAGCCGGTCTGGTCTTCGCCCTCCTGCGGGCCAGGACGTCCACGACGGTCAGCGCTATCACCCATGCCACCTATGACCTAGTCCTCTTCTCCATCATGATCATGGGGATCAGCGGGGTCTGATCCTGATCGTCAGAAATGCCTGGACCTCAGGCCATCAAATATGAGGATTTCTTTTTCTTTTCATGGCTCTGTAGAAATCCTCCGGATGGATCTCTCTGGCGGGGAACTTGCCGCCCGCCCCCCCCGGACCCCCCGCGCACACGATAGGTAGCAGACAGCAATACGCTCTTCATGGTCATCGATTGTGCCTTCCCGGCCCTCCGCAGAGAGAGCCATCCACAGGAATTCTACTGAGTCAGTGATATCCCCCTGAAGAAATAACATTGAATCAGCGGCTTTCATGGAAGGCTTCCGCCACCTCATCACTGCCCAGGATGCAGGAACATCCTCGCCATCTCCTCTTTCTCCACTCGTCTGAGGTAGAAGTTCCCGACCACGGCGATGATCACCGCCCCCACGAGGTCGAAGATAAGGTCGTACATCGTGTCTTCAAGCCCGTGCTGGAGTTGAGTCCCAAAGAGATTGTCGAAGACAAATTCGTAGATCTCCCAGAACGCCCCAAGTGCCATCGTGAAGATCACAATGAAGAAGACGATCATCGGCCGCGTCAGTCTTAGACCGCTATATCGGTCGACGATAAGGACCATCGCAAACCCAAGGACTGAAACCGTAATTGAAGAGACGAAATGAGCGATCTTGTCGTAGTACGGGGCGAATAGGTCATAATATTCTGAGATGTGTCCAGCCACGTGGAGATACAGAGAAAGCGCGATGAGGAGATTGACCTCCCAAGGCATGCAGATGTCGGTGCGCCTGCTAACAATGTGCGGGACTGTGGTGAGGAAAAACCCAAAAAATCCGACAATTGCCAGAAAGAAGTCCCCTATATAAATGCTGTAACCTACCTGGAAGAGGATGAGGGCCTGGACGGCGTACGCGAGATAGATCCCAGAAAGTTTTGGACGGTATACCATGGGATATTACCCCATGGGGACGGAAGCAATATAATGATACTCAAATATGAGGGGGGCAGGAAGTGCCCCCAGAGGTGAGGTGTGTGCAGATCCTCCCGCGGAGGCTCACATCTGTGTGACCTGATCGGCAAGAGCAAGGCCTGCCCGGTAGCATGCCTCGCGCTCGTCGGTATCAGGCTTGAAATAGACTTCCATGCCACCCTCGACCACCTCGATCCCGGCGGTCTTCAGGTCATCGGTAATCTGGTCCACCGCCCCGCCGTGACCGCCGTGCGAACCGAAGGCAAACCCGATCTTCTTCTGCGTCAGGCGCCCCGGCCGCAGGCCACGGAGGTACGAAAGGAACCCTGCGACCGTCGGGAGCATCTCGTCTCCGAGGGTCGGCGAACCGACAAGGAGGGCCTTCGAGTTGAGCATCTCGGCGACAATATCAGAACGGTGGCACCCCTCATACCTCCCGTCCTTGAGGAGGCAGACTTTCACCTCGAGACCGCCGTCCATCGCGCCGTCGGCCAGGGCCTTCGCCATCATGTCAGTCGCCCCGTGCATGGTGTCATAGACGATCGTCACCTTGTCCTTTGAGACACCTTTCGACCACTCGACATAGGCGGTAACAATGTCGGCGGCATGGGTGCGCCAGATGATCCCGTGGGACGGGGCGATCATCTTGATCCCGATGCCGAGATCCCCGACTTCGCCGAGTTTCTTCAGCACCTTCGGGGCGAGGGGGATGATCAGGTTTGCAAAGAATTTCTTCGCGTGGGCCAGAGCGATGTCTTTTCCCAGTTCGTCATCGAAACGTTTTGAGGAGGCGACATGCTGCCCGAAAGCGTCGTTCGGGAAGAGGATCTCCTCTTCGGCAAGATAGGTGAACATCGAGTCTGGCCAGTGGAGCATCGGCGCCTCTAGGAAGACCAGGGTCTTTTGCCCAAGGTCGAGTGTCTCGCCGGTCTTCACCACCTGCAGGTTCCAGTCCTTCGTATCGTAGTGGCGGGCAAGCCCCTGGACTGCAACTTCGGTGCAGTAGATCGGGACGCTAGGGAGCATCTTTGCGATCTTTGGCAGGCCACCTGAGTGGTCCACCTCGATGTGGTTTGCGACGATCACGTCGATCGTCTTCGGGTCGATGATCGAGGCCACCCGGCCGAGCACCTGCTCCTCGAAACCTGGATAGCAGGTATCGATGAGGGCAGTCTTCTCCTCGCCGACGACGAGGTAGGCGTTGTAGGTCGTACCTGGCAGGGTGTAGCCGTGGTAGTCACGGAGGTTCCAGTCGATGGCGCCCACCCAATAAACGCCCTGTGCAAGTTTTGTGGCTTTCATCTTCTCTCCTAATTGTTCGTATCTAAACTAACATTCTATACTATACGAACAAAACTATATGATTCTTCCGATCCTATCTCTCTGCAATGGGTGCGGCACGAAGAGGTGGCTCAATCGAACTCCTGGCAAGCAGGGGACGAGTCCATGCGGTAAAAAGTCCGGTCAGGGTAGCGGTTCTGAAGATGCTCTCAGAGGGAGAGATGCCCTTTGACGCGATCGTGGAGCAAACCGGGAGGGCGAAGTCCACGGTCTCGGTCCATCTGCGGGATATGGTGGAGGAGGGGATCCTCGGCGAGCGAACCGACACTACAGACGCCAGGCGAAAGATCTTCTTCATCGCTGCCGACCGCGTCGGCGCCCTCTCGGCGACAGACCAGATCCCTGAGGAACTTGCACGCTATGCCGCCGAGTACCAGGAGGCAGAGGGCGACCCCTTCGCCTTCTACCGTTTGATGTTCAGGACGCTCAGGACGATGTTTATGCAGACCGGGGTCACCCTTGACCCCATCCTCTTCGAGGCCGGGAGAAAGATCGGAGAGGCGGTGGCGCCGTCTCTTACCGGGGGGGATGCCGACGAGTTCTTCGGCAAGATCGCTCACTTCTGGGATGAACACCGCCTCGGTCGGATCGAGGCCGGACCTGCGGCGCCTTTCGAGATCTTCGTCTACGACTGTTTCGAGTGTGTCGACCTCCCGAAGATCGGGCGCCCTGCCTGTTCCTTTGACACAGGTGTCCTTACCGCTATCTTCTCCGCTCAGTTTGGAAGAGAGGTGAAGGTCACCGAAACACACTGTTATGCAGCGGGCGATCCCTACTGTCGGTTCGTGATCAATTAGGCCAATAAAGAATAAAGGGCTCTGTAGAAAATCCTCTCGATGAATCTCTCTGGCGGAGGACGTGCCCTCCGAACTCCCCACCACAACACGATAGGACAACACGATAGGTCGAGGACGGCAGCCCCTTTGTCATGTCATCTATTCTGCCTTCATAGCACTACTATCTTCATCCGGGGGTCCGGGGGCAGCGCCTCCGGCCGAAGAGATGAGATGGGAAGGCGGGTGACACACGTCTCCCCAACACAATAGATGAGGGTTTCTACAGATCCGAATAAAGTAGAATAGAGGGCTCTTTAGAATCAAACATGGACCTTGGGCTCAGGTATACAGGACGAAAATGATCGTGGGGATCCCGATCCCGGTCGAAGAAGGGGGAAGGCGGGGGACACGCATTCTCCCCACACAAATAGGTGAGGGCTTCTACAGAGCCTTGATTTGATTTTTATGTGGAATACCTTAGGCGTGCCCCCGAACTATCTTTAAAGTCTGAGGCGTCGTCACTCGGCCCCCCCATTCTCCCGTCTCAACCCTGCCGAGAGAGTCTGCCTCGCGGCGTCGCGGACGTCAGGGTTGGGATCGTCGAGGGCGGCGAAGAGGGCTGCAGTCCCGGCCTCGTCCCCTTCCTCCGCAAGGACCATGGCCACCCCGATCCGCACCCAGGGAGTTTTCCGGGTAAGGGCGGCATGGAGGGCCGGACCAGCAGACATCTTCATCTCCGTGAGGGTATCCACTGGACCAAACCTACTTTCGCGCGTTTTCAATCCCTCAATCACCTCGGCGGCAGCCTTCGGGCCGATCCCGACGAGGGCGTCCACGGTTCCGGTTCTGACCCGGGGGTCGGGATCGGCAAGGAGCACGACCAGGGTGGCAACCGCTTCCTCGTTTCCGATCGCCCCAAGGGCTTCGGCTGTCTTCCACCTCACCTGGGGGTCAGGGTCGACGCGGAGAGCACGGAGGGCAGGGACGCACTCAGGCGAGGCGACCCGCCCAAGGGCGAGAGCCGCAGCCCACCTGATCTCAGGGTCAGACGAAGATGCTGCACTGGTGAGGACATCGCAAGCCGGTCTCCCTATGGCTGCAAGAGCAAGGGCTGCCCTCGTCCTGACATACCGGTCAGGATCGCCGAGGGCCGAACCCAGAGGTCCAACGGCTGCAGGGTCGCCGACCTCGCCGAGGGTCACCGCCGCTCCCCACCTGAGGTCGACGTCCTCAGAGGTGAGAAGGCCGACCAAGACCGGGAGCGCAGGGGTACCGATCGCCCCGAGGGCATCCAGAGCCGCCCATCTGACGCCTTCGTCCGAGTCGGCAAGGGCCTTTTCCAAGGGCCCAACTGCCGCAGGGTCACCTGACTCGCCAAGGGCCTTTGCCGCAAGGTAGCGGGCCCCAGGGTCGTGGCTCTTGAGGTTCCGGAGGGGGTCCTTTTCTGGGCGCTGCCTGAGATAAAGGACGCCGGCGACGAAGAGCGCAGCCACGAATAGCAGAGAAAGAAGAAATAAAGGCAAAGAGATCCTTCCACTCAAGACCAACACGATCTGCGCACCTATGAAGAGAAGGGACGCACCCACAATCGCCCAGCGCAGATCTGCCATCACGGGGAGATGTGGGCCGCGGACTAAAAAATGATCCGGCTTCCCATGCAGGACCGAACTCAGCCAGGAAGGCATTCACCTCACGGCCCGAAGCAGGGAAAATGCATGCGATCGATCAAAGGGCATCCAGTCATCATGGAGATTTACTTGTATGCACTCGTTCCTCCCCCACGCACGCCATCTATCTCATAATATCCTCCACATTGGATATTTTCCAAACATTATTCGGGAAGAATACATTAGCCCCGAATTTCTGACCATAGATGCAGAGACATATGAACACTGCAGAGATTAGATCTGAATGGGCCGAGGTAGTTGCGGCACACGAAGGGATCTTTTTCTCTCTCCTGAGGAGGTGAGTACATGTGACCGTTGCCATCAGACAGGGGTAATCTCCTGTCCTAACCACACAGGTTCCTTGTGCATTCCAGGGAAAGACCTCTACTATATATCTAGATTTCATTCAGGGAGGATGTAGTCTGGAAAATTACTCCATAATCGCCAAATTTCGTCTTCCCAAAGACCCACATATCCCTCAAAATAAGGAGGAGGGAGGATCCATTTTTTATAAATGGCTCCGCTACTCAAACACACTTCTTGCTTTGTTTAACTCTGTAATATTTGGTGTGAGACGAACACATGCTTCAAGCATGGATCAAAGGATCCTGAAGAGAATTATTTTGCCCTCATCTCTCTTCTACGGGGAACAAACGACAACATCTTCAGAAAATTTGGCCTTGTAGAAACCCTCGTTAATCGTGGAGAGAATATGTGTCCCCCGCCTTCCTACCTCTTTGGTCGGGGGCGCTGCTCCCGGACCCCAGGGATGAAGATAGGAGTGGGAAGGCACATCAATGACCATGAAGAGCGCACTGCCATCCCCCGCCTATCGTTCGTACGGGGGGACCGGGGGGCGGGGCGGCAAGCCCCCCGCCAGAGAGATCCATCCAGAGGATTTCTACAGAGCCCATTTTTCCAAACATTCTTTGGGGAGAGTACATCAGCCCCGAATCTCTGACTATAGATACAGAGGCTTATGAAAACGACTGAGATAGAATCCGGGAAACCAGGCATTGGCATGGCACCGGAAGAAGGGCCTCTCTCAAAAGGAGGTGAGTCGATGTGACCATCGCTGTCGGGCACGAAGGCGTTTCTGTCCCGACGACATAGATTCTTGTGCACTCCAGAAAAAACCAACCATACTCTGAAAATCGCCAGATAAAAATAAACCCCTCCATGGTTTCATGCACCCATCATGGATTGAGAAGGGGAGGACCTCATTTTTCCACGACCGGGACGCCGGTCGGACACACCATCCATTTCCTCATGTGCGTATTGTTTGTCCCCTCCATACAGGAGATGAGAACAAAAGAACATTCTACACCCCCATACGCCACTCAAAAGTATATTTATGTGGTATACTCAAAGCAGGTGTACATATTGAGTTCATCCCAAAACACTCCGGCCCTCATCCTCACCGATTGAGAGCGATGGATGACAATAAAGAGATCCCTGTTTTTCATCGTACACCCATGCATTTGTCGCTTTCCCCCTCGTCCACGCCGGGGGCGCTGCCCCTAGACCTCCAGGATGAAGATGGGGACGGGAAGGCAGAATAGATGACCATAAAGAGAGTGCTGCCCTCCTCGACCTATCGTGTGGCGGGGGGTTCTGGGGGTGGCACACACCCCGCCAGAGAGATTCATCAAGAGAATTTCTACAGAGCCAATATTCTATATTTTCCTTCTGAGGGAATCTTCGATTACCTGCGTTCTCAAGTTTGCTCCGTTCACACCTCGCCACACGACTTATCAAGGCGATAACGCCCCCATAATATCCGTTTATTCTGGCTTCTAGACCCCATCGCTGCCCCTTGCCTGATCGATTCAAAGAAGAGTGCTTCACACCCGTATAAACAATCAGTGGGATCTCTACAGGGACATTCTGAGCAAAAAAAGAGATCACTTCAGGAGGTCTTCTCCTCACCAAGTCCCTCGACCAGGTCACCAATCCCTTCCTCGCCCATCTTCCAGAGCGTCAGGGAAGCACACATCCGCTGCACCTCGTCGCCCTCCTTGAGGAGGTGCTTGAGCGGGGCGAGCGCTGGCGTGCCTATCCGGCAGAGGGCCATGGCGACAAAGCCACGGAGTTCCTTGTCCTCAGTCGAGAGAGCCTCGATGAGGGGCGCCACCGCCACCTCCCCCATAGACCCCAAGGCTGCCGCCGCGTATCGCCTGAACCCCCGGTCACCCTCAACGATCATCGTGAGCAGCAGAGGCTTGATCGCAGGTTCCCCGATCTTTGCAAGGATCCTAGCTGCGTACCAGCAGGTGCTCTCTTCAGCCTCGGTCAGAACCTCAATGAGCGGAAGGATCGCCTCCTCACCCTTCGCCTCCAACTTATCCTCAGCTGCATGGCGTTCATCAATATTCTCACTTGAAAGTGCCTCTATCAGACTAGAGATCTCTTTATCCATGGTATCTACCTTCCTTCATCGCTGTCGACGTCAGGGACCAGAGGTGTCGCATTGTTAGCACCAGTCGAGGGGAACGTGGGGGGTTCAGGGTGGGGAGCGGGCTCCTCTCCGCCTCGCCGCCCCTTATGAAGAGCAAGTTCATTCTGGAACCAGACCACCCGTTGCGGGAAGGGTATCTCGATCCCATTCTGCTCGAGTTCTGCCTTGATCTTCCAGAGGAGATCAGTGTACACTCCCCACCATTCGCTCGCCGGCGCCCAGATCATCACCTTGATATTCACTGAGTTGTCGCCGAGTTCTTCGACATAGATCGTCGGCTCCGGGTTCTTGAGAGCGAATGGATGCTCCAAGATCACTTCTCTGATGATCTCAATCGCACGTCCAGCATCGACATCGTACGGGACGCCGACGACATAGCTGAACCGCCTCGCCGCGTGAGCGACATAATTTGTGATCTCAGAGGTGAAAACCGTTTCATTTGGGATCCTGACATAGACGCCGTCGTAAGTCTTGACGATCGTTGAGAAGATGTTGAGATCCGCAACAGTGCCACCCACATTCCCAATTTTGATATCGTCCCCGATGGAGATCGGCCGCTCGACGATGAGGAAGAGCCCTGAGATCAGGTTACCAAGCACGCTCTGGCTGGCAATACCGACCACGATTGAGAGGAACCCACCGGCCACCAACAACCCACCCAGTTCAACCTGGAAATATGGGAGGATCATAAGGACGGCAATGATCAGCACCCCGTAGTTGACGAGTTTAATGAGGAGATCGAGTTGGCTGCGTTTGATCTTGTCGGTGAGTGCCTTTTTGAGGTAGATGGTCAGGATCTTCGCGATGAAAGCTGCCCCGACTATCAGGACGAGGATGGTAAAGATCTGCCACCAGTCGATGGCTTCAAGGAACGAGACATCAAGTCCAGGTTCTGCCATTATAACCCCTGGTCCATTAGGAACCGCGAACGTTCAACCCCAGGGATTCCCCGTCCGAGGTAGAGTTCAAGCGCTTTTTTCTGTCCTTGAGCAAAGGGACGGTCCCGGAACGAGGTCTCGGCGACCATCGTACTGACAAGCCGCATCCTGGCTTGCATCGAGACTCTCTCTTCGTCATAGTAGATCTTCATCCCTGTGCCCTCAAGAACCACCCTGGAGAGGTCGACCCAGTCCCTGGTGGTGTTGCTGATGGTGAGGGTGAGCAGTCCCTCTTTAAACGGGTCAAGATGAGGAGGGATGCCATAAGTCGGGCTCTTCCAGTACCTCGCAATCGTCCCATCGTCCGACGAGCCATACAAGGTATACTTCTGAGTATTCCACGAGAAGACGTCCAAGACCTCCAAGTTCCCACGGCCTGCAACAAAGACCGCGATCTCGATGGGGAAGGTGAGGTAGACCGTCGACCTCGCTCCCGGCTCGATGGAGAGGTGGTCGAACTCAACGAGGAGGGCGTTGCAGATGTTCTTTGGGAGATTGAGCGGCTCGACCGGGTTGATGATCACCCGGCCGCCCGAGGTGAGGAGGAGGTGCTCCTTCTTGTCGCCGTTCAACACCCGGCGGTAGCAATATCTGCCTCCGTCCTGCTCGAACCCAAGAGAGAAGTCTTCTCTTTCATAATGGTAGGCAAGGTCGTGGGTGCCGTACACGCATTGAGTTTCAAAGGATGGCCACTTTAAAGTATCTCATCAGGCCACAAGAACTGTTCTGGGCTTTATGTCGATTTTCTTCCAATGAAAGCCATAATATCCAGACCGATGGTAAAAATCTGAGAGATTAAGGCTCTATAGAAACCCTCATTGATCTGTCAGAGTGGTCTCCTGATCACATGCCTTCATCCTCGTCATGGTCGTCTATTCCGCCTTTTCAACCCAATCTTCATCCCAGAGGTCCTGAAATAATACCCCCGGCGAGAAACTATGGGAACACAGGTGACGCACATTCACTCTATACAATAGACGGGGATTTTTACAAGGCCTAGGTTTTGGTATCTGTCGAGTACGCGCCTACCATATATTCATGTTACGGCTTTGTAGGAATCCTTACATAGTATGTGGGGAAGACGTGTGTCACCCGCCTTTCCAGATCTCCGTGCCGGGGGCGTTGCCCCCGGACGGACCCCCAGGAGGAAGAGAGGAGCGCGGGGAGTTCGGGGGGCGGCCAAGCCCCACGACAGAGAGATTCATCAAGAAGGTTTCTACAGAGCCCATGTTACTTTATTCTGAGTGGATCTTCGAAGGAAAGAGAGATGTTGATTTCTGTAGAATTCGGCATAAACCTGAGGCTCATGCCCGATTCTAAAAAGCCAGATGTTCAGAATTCATAGAAGAAATACTTCAATTTGAGTGAATGTTCAAACACCAGAATAGTCTTGAGATATACACTGAGAATAAAAGAAAAAATGTTGGGCCAGATCTCATGAGACCGAGACAACCTCGACCTCGAAACAAAGGACCTCCCCTGCCAGCGGATGGTTGGCATCGATGACAACTGTATTCTCGGTGACCGCCGCCACCCTGACCGGCACTTTCTCTCCTTCAGAGAGTTCTGCCAGGAAACTAGCCCCTGGTTCAGGTGGCGGTCCCTCCCCAAAGACCGAGCGGGGCACCTCAGCCACGAGCCCCTCCCGCCACTGCCCGTAAGCCGCCTCTGGATCGATCGTGAACGACTTTTTCTCGCCAGGGACCATCCCGAGAAGTTCTTCCTCAAAAGCCTGGAGATATTTCCCCTCTCCGATCGTCAGGACCAGGGGGGCGTCCCCAGCAGTCGTCCCGAATACGCGGCCATCCTCAAGGGTGCCAGTGTAATGAAGTGTGACCGTGCTCCCATGTGCTGCCTGCTCTGACATACCCAACCTGCGGAGTGGGAAGTGAAGTAGTTTGTGGCCTGAGCGATGGGCAGGAAAAGCATATCATCTCAGAGGAGATCTCTACATCCATGCACAAGGATGAAGAGACGATCGCTGTCGATATTGCACTCATTCCACCGGCAGAGATCCGCAGCGAGGTCGGCCGGATCAACCGGACACTGATCAGGCGGAGTCGGGACAGGGGGGTTCTCCTTGGTCCAGGAGGAGGAATCGCCCATATCACCCTTGCCATGGCGCCAATTAGGGCCGCTGACCTTTCTGCGGTCTGTGAAAATCTCAGGGAGATCTGGGAACGCCACCGGCCTCTCACCCTCACCCTCACTGGCGTCTCCAGTGTCATGACTGCGCCTAGCCGCCCGGTCTCGGGGTTCGACATCGCCCCAGCACCTGCTTTGCGGGCACTCCACAACGAAGTTGTCCACAGTCTTGCACCCTTTGCCCTCACCGAGACCGTGCCTAGAATGCTTGCAGTCAGGAAGGGCGAAGTCGCTGACCCTGGAATCCTTGAATATATCAGGGAGTTCAAGACTGCCCATGCCGGCGACCAGTACTCGCCGCACATCACCCTTGGGGTGGGGGACGCAGGAGATCAGGACACCAGGCTCCCGCTCCCCTATCAATTCATCAACGAGACAGTCGCAGTTTGCCACCTTGGCAATGGCGGAACCTGCCGGGCAGTGCTCAGCGAGGTCGGGGGAGCCCGGCCCCTGGCCCCCCTCCCCTGATCTCGCTTCTCACGACAGGACAGCGGGCGGCAGGAACAATCGCCCTCGCCACACCCTGCACTCGTACTCAAGAAGAGTAATTACTTTAAAAATGATCATCTCGATGTTCGGTTCTATAGTTTTTGAGGAGGATCTGCACTCATCAATCCCCTTCTGAACCAATACGCAGAGGAAAGAGACACCATCCAAATGGTCGGCCATCTGCCCTTCGCAGACCCATGCATCCATATCGCCTTCCCACCCCCTCGCGCCGGGGACGCTGCTCCCGGGCCCATGAGATGAATGAGATGAGGATAGGAGAGAAGGTACAATCAACGACCATGGAAGAGGAGGTCGCAGTCCTTGACCTATCGTGTGATGGGTGTGACTGAAGCGAACATGAGAAGATTGAATATCTTTAAGCAGTCGAGAAAACTGGAGACCGTCGAGCGGCAAGCCCCCCGAACCCCCGCGGCACGATAGGTCGAGGACGACAGCACTCTCGTCACAGTTGCCCATGATGCCTTCCCGACCTTATCGTGGTCCCGGGGATCCGGGGGCTCTGCCCCCGGCAAAAGAGGTAGGAAGGGGGGTGACACACGTCTCCCCCACATAATAGATGAGGGTTTCTACAGAACCCGATTTTAAACGATTTTTCCGTTTAAATCATCATGATGACGACATTTTATTCTTGATGAGACATGAGAGGGAGGCCGCACCACTTTAATACCCAAAAGTCCCACGCCTCTCCATGAGCACCGGGATCGAGACGACCATCGAATTTCAGATGAGCCTGCTCCTCTTTGTGGCGCTCACAGGCTACCTTGTGGCATCCAGGATCAACCAGTCCGCTGTCGTGGGCGAGATCCTGGTCGGCCTCCTTGTGGGCCCAAGTTTTCTTGGCCTCATCACCTATACCGATTTTGTCAGGAGCCTCGCCGCACTCGGGGCCGTGATCCTCCTCTTTGTCATCGGTCTGGAGTTCGATCTCAAAGACCTGATTGACCGCCGATATATCGTCATCGGGCTTTTTGGTGTGGCGGTACCCTGGATTGGAGGGTTCTGGCTTGCAGAAGCGATGGGATATCCCTTTGGGAGTGCGGTCTTTGTCGGGACTGCAATGACCGCCACAAGCATCGCGATCACTGCCAATGTCCTCAAGGAGATGGGACAATTAAGCAGCCCCGCGGCCAGGGCAGTGATCGGGACCGCGGTCATCGACGACGTCCTCTCCCTCATCGCCCTCTCAGTCTCCGTCGATGTAGTCTCCGGGACGTTTTCCCTCTTCACGGTGGCGACGACGGTCTTCAAAGATCTTGCCTTCATCGTTCTTGCCGGAGCAATCGGGATCAAAGTGGTTGCCCCTCTCCTCGAACGGGTTGACAGGACGCCATTTGCACGGCGATACCCTGAGTTCGTCTTCATCACCGCGATGGCCGCCGCCTTCTTCTTCGCAATGGGGGCTGAGTTCGTCGGGATCTCGGCGATCATCGGGGCCTTCATTGCCGGGATCTCGTTCAAAGGCGTCGACCTCATCCACTCCCGTGACCTCAAGGAGGGGGCCGAGTACCTGCACATTATCTTCGCATCAATCTTCTTTGTCTCGCTTGGGATCCTCGTCGACATCAACGCCCTTACTCCAGACATCGTGCTCTTCCTCATCGCTCTCACCATCATGGCCGTCGTCACCAAATTGATCGGCTGTGGCATCCCAGCCCGTCTTCAGGGCGTAAGCACTAAAAACTCGTTGATCATCGGGTTTGGGATGGTGCCACGTGGAGAGGTGGCGATGATCGTCGCCCTCATCGGACTCAACGAAGGCCTCATCGACCAGGGAGTCTATGTGGCCATCGTGATGATGAGCCTGCTGACAACAGTGATCACCCCGATAGTCTACCGGAACTGGCTGTATCGATCAGATACAGGAGTCGCGGAGGGGGCGTAATACCTGAGGGGGATCAAAGGTTCTCACCCCCACTATCTTGCACCAGGGGATTAAATCCCCAAGAAACCAATAAATCGCCCCTATAGAACCCCATGCCTCTCCCCAAAACGAGCGCGATTCACCCCCCCCCTCTTCCCAGTTCAATCTTGATCTGAGGGCAGAACTCCGAGCCTAAAGATGGAGAGAGGGATGGGAGTCATGTTCACACCAAGAAGTGGCGAGGAACTCTACACACCTCATAAATCGGTTCTGTAGAATTTGGCATGAACCCCTGATTCACACATACAGGATGAAAATGATCGTGGATCCCCTGATCGTGCACTGATCTGGTGCCTCCTTTAGAGCAAGATACCATGTGGGAAGATCATCAGATGACCGACCCCGCTCTCCTCGCCGTGGGGGTATTAGAAAGATTCTGTGATAAGGACGGCCAATCAGATCGACGTTCCCACACCATCATGCTCAGGATCCTCTCGAAAATCGGCTCTATAGAAACCCTCACTTAATCGTGGGGAGAATGTGTGTCATCCGCCTTCCCATAGCCTCCCGCCGGGGGCGCTGCCCCCGGACCCCCAGGATGAAGATAGGGTCGGGAAGGCATAATCAATGACCATAAAGAGAGTGCTGCCATCCCCCGCCCATCTTCACGCGGGGGACCGGGGGAACCGGGGGGTGGCAAGCCCTCCGCAGAGACAGCTACTCAGAGGATTTCTACAAAGCCAAAATTAAAAATATTAAGTGGGATATCACAGTCCTCGACCAACCATAGTTTAGGAATTCGAGGAGAATTCAGGCGTCCCGCTCCTCCTTTATCACATATTCAGCATCAAGGACGCCATCTTCCTCTTCTTCCTCAGGGATAATGATCACGGCGAGGATATAGAGGACGACCCCTGGAATGATATGCGTGATCAGAGTCATAACCGCCCAGGCGATCCTGATCCATGTCGGGTCGACATTGAAGTACTTCCCAAGAGCCGCACACACCCCCGCAATCATCCGCCCCTCCTTGGGACGGAGCAGCCTTTTCTCTGCCATCCTCCCATCATTGACCTCATCCACAATTAGCCCTTTTGGAAGGGATCAACCCAACACCTTCATTTATTCTCATGCCAAATGAAGGAGCGATGGATGAAAAAACATCCGAGAGCAGCAAATTTAACCAGGCACTCCTCATAATCGGCGGGATCATTTTTATTTCGATGACCATCATCACCATCATCTTTCTCGGTCAGATGATTCTCGCATAAAGACAACGCCACGATTAATATACCCCCAGGAGATCTCTGTATATGGACGTGAAAGAACACCTCAAAGGAGTGCCCGGCATACTCCGGCCGTTCAAAGAGTATCTCGATACCACAGGACTTCCAGAAGGCGCACAGATCGTCTACTATGGCTGTCCAGGTACATGCACCCCCTTCATCGAACTCCTGGCTTTTGCGATCAGAAAACTCCCCTTTGAACAGGTCTTCGTCCCGTTCCTTGAGGAAGAAAAGGCACGGGAGATCTCACCTGCAGCAGGGATCGGAATGCAGATCGGTGACCGCCCCAAGGGTATCGACCCGCAGGTAGTCGTGATCATGGGCGGACTTGCGATGCCAAATATCGAAGTCACCGCAGAAGAGACCGCTGCCCTCCTCGCAAAGTATCCGCAAGCCAGACCAGTCGGGGTCTGTTTCATGAGTATGTTCGAGAAGGCCGGATGGACTGAAAGAATCACCTTCGACCTTCTCATCGACGCAACCATCGATCCCGTGACCATCTATCAGTGATGAATCAGACAAGGACGCGGGCAGGATTCTCTAGCCTCAATGTCCTAACAATCTCATCCACCATTTTTTCGAGTTGATCTGATCGAGCGGGTTGTTCCCCAACCATGAGCGTGAGGTCGCCCATTTGTACCAGTGCCAGTGTCACCAACCCCTCAAAAAAAGGCATCGCCGCGAGATCGTCAAAAGAGATCTGTGTTGTCATACCAGACTGTCCCCCCATTGAGAACATACCCAGGCAAGACTATATAAATTTTTTGAGAGTCCGAAATCTATCCGATAGCTAGAAGACTAAAGACTGCAGTTGACCTGCACCCTTTTAGCCCATTCAAGAACGTGCAAAAAATAGGATTAGATATAAGGGTTGCGCAGACCCTTGCCCACCCCAAAGGTCGCACGTGCCTCAAGGGTCTTCTGGTTCTTGGTGATCTTGTCGGTCGCAAGCTTCTTGACGAGGTCAAGACCCGGCTTGACCTCCTCGATCGGCTTGGTCTCGAAGCATCCTGCACCAATAGCCTTTGACCAGGCATCTTCACCTGCGTTTGTCCTGACAAAGACCGTGCTCCAGCCATCAGGGGCGCCGACCGATCCGGTCGAGACATCCGCAAGATTGGAGACATAGTCCAGGCAGACATGACAGCCAGGCTGCTCATACTTGTGCGTGACCTTGAGCGGGATCTGAGCAACTGCACCGCGCTCGGTGTAGGCCCAGAACTTGCCCTTTCCGATGTCGAGCTTCTTGACCGACTCGAGTTTGACATTACAGTGATCCTCGACCATCGCCTCAAGACCCTGGTACGGGAAATTCTCCATACAGAAGATCCCAATCGCAAGAGCGATCTTGTCAGGGACGTCCCTCATCCCGATCGGGTAGAGCTGGGCCTTGCGGACCGCCTGCATCTGACACGGCGTGCCGACGATACCGATCCTATCAAGACCATAGCTGCGGGTCGCCTCCTTGAGGAGGGAGATGTTCGGGGAGAGAGTGTATCTAGTTCCACGAGCCGCAAGAAGTTCTGCTTTGCTGGTCGCAATGACCGGCTCTGGCTTCCAGGGTTCGTCAGAAGGCCCTGCGACGATGGCGCCGTCGATGATCCCCTCTTCAAGCGCGTACGCGAAGAGCTGGGTGACGATGCCGCCGTCCTGGGCACCCTTCAGAATCTCATTGTCAGTGCTGCGTGCCGCAACCACAGACTTGTAATTACCGAGTACCATCTCTTTCACCTCACTCCATGACTCCTTTTATGAGTTCTGAAATCCCTTCGAACTCGTTCATCACATCGAAGTTGAAGAAACTCCTCGGGCACTGGGCATAGCAGGCGCCGCACTTGATGCAGAGATCGCGGTCGATGTTTGGCTTGCCATACTCCATGCTGACTGCACGGACCGGGCATGCCGCCGCACAAGAACCACAGCCCATACACAGGCCCTGGTTGATGACGTCGTACATCAGGTCGCAGCCGCAAGCCTCATCGCCGCGCTGGGCAAGATCCATGAGCGGCTTGAGGTATGCGCCCGCGAGCTCCTTCTGCTCGTCGGTCCCCTTCAGCAGCAGGTAGGCCATGATACAGACGTTCCTGATCTGCTGGGGAGTTGGTGCACAGCCAGGGATGTACAGGTCGACATCGATCAGTTCATTGATCGGAACGTACGACTCCATCTGCGGCTGGTTCCACTGACCGCCGCGACAGAATCGGGTGATGTTCCCGTATGCCGCACAGCCGCCGAGGGCGACGACAATCTTTGCCTTCTCCCTGGCTTCCTTGATCTCTTCCACTGAACTCTTGTCCTGGAGACAGACCGACCCTTCAACAAGGGCAACGTCCATCTCTGGGATATGCCTGACATCCACAAGAGTCAGTGCATAGACGAGGTCTGCATAATCATCGAGGATCTTGAAGAGACCTTCGTAGTTGTCTGCAAAGGACACAAGGCACCCGGTACAGCCACTCAGGTGGACGTGTCCTACGGTAATCTTCTCTACCACAGGCATATCCTCCTTCGTATTTTCCACCTTTTTTTCCACATCGATATCGGAAGGTTTCCTTTTAGGTCTAGGTGTCGGCTGGGCCTTCTCTGTTTTGACTTCAGCCGTTTTAGCAGGCTTTTCAGCAACTGTCTCCTCTTTTGAAACCTCTACAGGCTCAGGACGTGTTGCCGAAGCGGGCGTGGGTTTCTGAACCCCTTCTGTTGATCCCTTCCCTTCAGATGGCTCCATTTCAGGCCGGACATCCGCCTTTACAGGCTCAACCGCGGTCTTATGGGCCTCCTTGGGCTTGGGTCGTTCCTTCCTCCCAAAGATCTGCTTTAACTTTGATAGTAGCCCCATCATCCACCCCAATTTCTTTTAGTACGTGACGTACCGCTTTGGGAATGGCCTTTTCAACCTCATCCGAGAGACCCAATTCAACATTGGGTTCGGTCACACGCTTCGGCTGACATCCGATGATCGCGATCTCGACCCTGTCCTTGAGTAACTGAAGTGGCTCAACCATATTCCATGAGTGGACGTCCCGGTAACTGCCAGGAGGGAGGTCTTCGGGCGTCAGACGGACAAGTGTCCCAGGTTTTCCCCCAAAATCAGCAATATCAACGACGATCAGTTTCTTGACCGGTTCGTCAGAGTGCGCCATCAGGGTAAACAAATAGTGCGGGCCACCTAGGCCGCCATCGATCACCTTGACCTTCTCTGGAAGGTCGAGTTTCTGCAGTTCTTCAACAACTGCAGGGCCAAAGCCATCGTCGGCAAAGAGTGGGTTTCCACATCCCACTACCACAATCTCTCGGAACAGCATGCGTGCAACTCTCACTCGATGAGTTTCTGAGCCACTATCCTCTTGTCTTCGTTGACCACCAGCATGTGGGTCGCACAGGAGACGCACGGGTCATATGCACGGACAATGACCTCAGCGAGCTGCCATGGTGCACCCTCAAGTGCCCGGCTGCATGTCGGGAAGTTCCAGGTAGTCGGGACAAGCAACGAATACCAACGGACCCGGCCGTCTTTGACCTTGACAAGGTGGACGTCGCTACCACGCGGGGCTTCATTGGACGCCCAGCCAAGGGTGCCGTCGCCCTGTGGGATCTCGTCGGCAAGAACCTTGCCTGAGGTGTTGAGTGCGTCGGCCGCCTCCATCATGCCATAGATACAGTCCATGTACTCCATCTGCCGAGCGATCTGCAGACCCATCGCGCCTTTCTGGTCGAAGTTCCTGTACTGGACCATACGGGCACGCGGACCAACCTCTACCGGCTGACCGTCATAGAGGGGCACGCCCATGCAGGCTTCCATCTGCGGCCAGGCCTTGTTGCCTGCCGGAGTGGTCCCGCCGATTGGGTAGTTGGGCTCTTCATAGTCGATCTCGGTCTCGCCCATATACCAGTCCCAGGGCCTGACTTCGGTCCAGCGCTCTGGGAACCAGGTCGGGTCGTCGTCAAGACTTGAACTACCATAGACCGGGGCAGTTGCCATGTAACCCTGATTGTGGAACCCAAAGGTGTCAGGAACCGGCACTTCCATGCCGCCGACCTCGACGGTGTCCCTGTTCTGGAAGTTCTTGAAGACTGAGATCATGAACTCCATCTGCTCGCGGGCAAGTGGCAGGGCCTCCTTTGCGAGGTCGTAAATCTTCTCTTTCGCACGTGGGGTGATGTTATTATACATCCCACCGACACGGGGATTAGATGGGTGAATGGCCTCGCCACCGACGATCTCGCCGACCGTCTGCCCGACCTCACGGAGTTTCTGGATCCTGAGGGCAACTGAGCGGACTGGTTCTTCAGGAGTGAACGGATTG
>JAQVHG010000202.1 GCA_028696365.1 Methanofollis sp. | reverse complement strand
AGCCAAACAAAAACGCGTCCTCTACTTTGGAGCCCCGACATATGCAAAGGACAAAGGAGGGGCCGGGTACGCATTTGGATCAGGGACCACGGAGGTGGGGATGATGGAGGATGTCGTCCATGTCAGGAGTGCCTACACCGAATCGGGAAAAAATATGATCTCCGCAGAACAACTGCTTGCCCTCGATCCGGACGTGATCATCCTCAGCACATGGAGCGGCTACCATCCGCCGCGGCAACTCTACGAGGATACACAGTATGACACCATCCAGGACCTCAGGGCGCTCAAAGAGGGGGAGGTCTACGCTCTGGCGGCCACGCCTTGCAAATCAGAGCGGCTCGAGTTCCCGATCAACATGATGATCATGGCGAAGGCGGTCTACCCTGACCGGTGTGCAGATGTCGACCTGGAGACCTGGATCAGGGAATACATCGTCGAACTCTACGGCACTGATGAGGCTACGACTGATACCATTGTAGATGCCCTGATGCTTGAGTACCTGGAGATCGTATGAGCCTGAAAAAAGGGTGAAATGGCTGCAGGAATCTCTCTTTGGTTCCTTTCCTCTTTTTTCGCGCATTTGTGTGGTCGTCCCAACACTCTCCTGTCGTAGCCTTATAGATGAGAGAGACAATAGTGGAAAGATCATCACATTTTCCGTCACGCTCCCAGGATATGGCGGGGTGAGGCGACAGAGGTTGAGCCCGTGTAAAGGGCGGTATTCATCACCTTACACTCTGCAGAATGAGTTTCCGTTTCAACACTTCCAGCGCCTCCTCGGCGATCTCCTGCACGTCGTCGTCCCGGTCGCCGAGGGCCACGAGAAGCGGGCGCTGCGCCCTGAGATCCCCGATCTGGCCGAGGGACCATGCCGCCTTCTTGCGTACTCTGGGGTCGGGGTCGTCCTTCAGCACCCTGATTAGGGGCTCGACCGCCCGCATATCCCCGAGCCGCCCGAGCGCCTCGGCCGCCCCCCACCTGAACTCAGGTCTCTCATGGCCGAGGTTCCCAAGGAACTCCCGCACCACCAGTTCTCGCTCCTCCTCTCTCATATGCCTCCCATAGGTGCGGTCAGGCAAAAACCTGTCTGTCTGGCTCTGGAGAATCTGGCATAAGTCGAGTGCACGCCTCCGTGAATATCATAAGAAATTTTTCGGGGTACTTTCTCAAACACCTCTTCTCGGGATGACCGCGGGGAGGGGGAGGGGGAGGGGTTTTGGATTTGGGGTTCAGTAGAAATTCTCCAGGCGGTGTGCTCCGCGGGAGAGCGTGCCGATCGAAGATCTTCCTGTCACCAGAAATTTTCGATTCTCTCTGTTCTCGAACACACTCACACTTGTATCTCGAAAATGGGGTTTTTTAGAAACTCTCACCAATTCCTGGCGTGAGCGTGACTCACCCCCCTTCCCCATCATCTCACTGGGGGCAGCACGCACCCCGCCAGAGAGTTCCATCCTGGGGATTTCTACAAAGCCGGTTTTTTAGAAAAACTCACCAATTCACGATGCGAGCGCGCCTTAACCGCCTTCCCAAACCTCGGTGCCGGGGGCGAGTGCCACCCGCACCCCCGGGATGAAGATAGGGCCCGGGAAAGCACAATCGATGAATCTGAAGAAAATTTTGACGCTCACCACTTACCTTCTGGAGGGAGGTTCGGGGGCGGCACGCCCCTCGCAAAGAGAACCATATCGAGGATTTCTACAGAGCCTTCTACACAAAGTCCTGACCACTCGCCTCACCACCACGGGAACAGTCGGCAGCCAGCGAAGCAAGCAGGGCGAGACGAGGCACGACCCACCCCTCTCCTGAAGACAAATCCTCATGGACCGCCTCGCGGGAAGGTCTATAAAGTGTCACTGCCATGAAACAGAGAGGAGTTATCATGGGAAATCATCCAGAAGGAGCAAAGGTCGTCCTCCACACGACGATGGGCGACATCACCATCCAGCTCTACGGTGACATGCCGATCACCGCAGGGAACTTCGAAAAACTTGTGAAAGAAGGATTTTACGACGGCGTCATCTTCCACCGCGTCATCCCCAACTTCATGATCCAGGGCGGCGACCCGACCGGGACCGGGATGGGCGGGCCAGGGTACGTGATCCCCGACGAGTTCACGCCCTCGAACAGGAACGACCGCGGCACCATCTCGATGGCGAATGCCGGCCCGAACACCGGGGGGAGCCAGTTCTTCATCAACCTCGTGGACAATGTCCACCTCAACCAGATGCACCCGGTCTTCGGCGAGGTGGTCGATGGGATGGAGGTCGTCGACGCCATCGGCACGACCCGGACCGACCGCCAGGACCGGCCGCGCACCGAGGTCAAGATCACGAAGGCCGAGGTCCTCTAAACCCGGCATCTCTGTTTTTTCTCTCTTTTTCGTGAGGGCTCTCCCTGCCCTCATCCGCAGTTTTATCCCCGGGGGTTCGTACCTGAGTACAGACATGGACGTCAATTTCAAACGTTACGGCCTCTACCTGATCAGGTGGCAACTCTCCACCCCGATCCTTGCCGGCGTGCTCATCCTTCTCTCCACGATGGACCCTCTCCTTGCGACCATCATCGCCAACCTCATCGGCGGGCTCATCTTCTTCTGGGTCGACAGGTTCATCTTCACCTCAAAGGCGCTCGCCGCCCAGTGGGAGGTGAAGGAGAATATCGCGTGCGTGGACTGCGGGAAGGTCTGCCGGGGTTACCGCCTGGTGAAGACCACCAACTACGACAAGACCAACGACCACGCCCCTGAGTTCAGGTGCGAGGCCTGCTCACAGAAGAAGACCGAGGAACTGAGAGCACGCGGCGTGGACTGCTGAAGGCCGGGACGTCGAGAGGGGGACGCCCCTCCGATCGCTTGAATATTTGGTGAGTTGCTACACATGGCTTCATCCCGGAATCTCCTCCTCTTCCCCTTCTTGAAGAGAGCGATGGATGATGGTGAGGAGATCCTCGCCTTCCCATACCACCGCGCTGGGGACGAGTGCCGCCCGCACCACCAGGAGCACGATGAGAACGTGAAGGCAGAATAGATGTCAATAACAGGTGCGTTGCCGTCCTTGACCTCTCGTGTGGCAGGGGGACCAGGGGATACTCTCCCGAACTGAATGACCGTCCCTCTGCCTTTCCTCTTATCTTTTTCCCGGGGCGTCGCCCGAGACAAGGGCGGCCGAAGGCGATGAACGCATGGGTGCACGATTAGAACCCCCAGAGAGGGGTGGACATATTGTACGGCCCTGTAGAGACCCTCTGATCTCTCTCTTTGTCGGGGGCTGACCGCCCCCCAAACCCCCGCGCCACGATAGGTCAGGGACGGCCATCCCTCTTCAGGAAGTTCGAATATGCCTTCCCGGCTCTATCTTCATCCCGGGGGTCCGGGGGCAGAGCCCCCGGCGAGATTCATGAGGGGAGGCGAGAGGGTCACGCCTGCACCCATAAAGGGTGAGGGTTTCTACAGAGCCGTAAATTCGATTCATGATCTGTCCATGCCTCCATCAATGATACTCTCCTCACGCCGATGCTCCTATATCCCACCACCCTCCATTCTTTCTCCAATGGACTACTACGACCTCATCTCCATCTCCACTCGCAACATGGCCATCATGAACCCGACGACCCCGGAAAAACTCAGGCGGGCCGGGGAGATGGCGGGGCTCGCGCCTGGCGAGGAGGTGATCGAGTTTGGGTGCGGCTACGGCACCGTGCTCACCACCCTGGCCAGGGGCTTCGGGATCCAGGGGCGGGGGATCGACCTGCGGGAGTACGCCTGCCAGCGAGCAGTCGAGCAGATCGCGGCGGAGGGGTACGCCGAACTCCTTACCGTCACCTGCGCCGACGTCCTCGACGAGACCGCAGACCGCGCCTACGACCTCGCCGCCTGCATCGGCTCCACCCATATCTGGGGTGGTCTCGCCCCTGCCCTCGAAGCGATGGCGGCCTGGCTCACACCAGATGGCCGGATGATAGTCGGCGAACGCTGCTGGCAGCACGCCGCCGTCCCGCCCGACTTTGCCAGGGCCTGGCCTAGCGTCCTCACCGAGTATGAGATCTTCGAGTGTGCGAGGGACGCCGGCTACGAGATGCGGGGCGTCCTCCACGCCACCGCCGACGACTGGGACACCTACGAGTCGGGCAACTGGGGCGGGCTCCTCGCATGGTTGCATGAACACCCAGACGATAAGGAGGCCAAGGGGGTGCGCGAGTACCTCCACCAGATCCAGGACGAATTCGCAGGCTACGGGCGCGAATATATGGGATTCGGGCTCTACGTGCTCGTGCCGGTATGACGAGTGACGAGGTTTAATACCGCTCACGGAAAAGTTATACCCGACTATGGAGACCAGGGAAGAGAAGTTCTCCTTCATCGCCCGCATGCCCAACCGTCCCGGCACCCTCCAGCAGGCGGCCCGGATCATCACCGAGCACGGCGGGAACATCAACCGGATCC
>JAQVHG010000001.1 GCA_028696365.1 Methanofollis sp. | reverse complement strand
GATACTCGTCCTCCTCCTCATTGTGATGCTCGTCATCGGGGCGATCGGCGGGATGGCGGTGGCGGTGTATCTTGCGTGCCGCTTTGACGAGGCCTGGGACCGGTACATCGGGTTTGGCGCCCTTTCTGGTGTTGCCGTGCTCATCCCGATCATGGTGGCCACTGGGCTTCTCCCGATCTCTGGGATCCTGGCTGTGGTAGTCTTCATGGTCGTCTCCCCGATGCTTGGGTTCATGGTCGCCTATCTCTTCGGGGTCATAATCATCAGGCGGTTCGCACGTTCGAGGTCGCCGATCCTCGGGCATGCCTTCAAGAAACTCCAGATCGTCGCGGCAGCCTTCCAGGCGATCGGGCATGGGAGCAATGACGCCCAGAACGCCATGGGGATCATCACGGCGATGTTGGTGGCCGCTGGGTTCATGACCGAGTTTGCGGTGCCTCTATGGGTCATCCTTCTCTCATGTGCGGCGATCTCGCTCGGCACCCTCCTTGGGGGCTGGCGGGTCGTGGACATGATGGCCAACAAGATCACCAAGATGCAGCCGTATCAGGGTTTCTGCGCCTCGGCTGCGGGCGGCACGGTCCTTTCGGTCGTAACCGCCTTTGGTGTCCCGGTCTCGACCACGCACGCAATGAGCGGGGCGATCATGGGCGTTGGGTCGACAAAGGGGTATTCTGCGGTAAAATGGGGGATTGTCAGAGACATCGTCGCCGCCTGGGTCATGACTGTCCCGGCCTCTGCGGCGGTGGCGTGGGGGTGCTACCTAGTCTTTGCACCTCTGCTCCCCTGATTCTCTTTTTTGAAGTACCGGCACCAGGGGGTGAGCGTACATGCTTCGCACCTGGGCCGGCGGGCGATGCAGACCGCCCGGCCGTGCTGGACCAGGAGGGCGTTGATATCGCCCCAGACTTCTTTGGGGAAGATCGCGGTCAGGTCTTGCTCCACTTTATCCGGGTCTGTCTCGTCGGTGAGCCCGAGCAGTCCGCTGATCCGGCGCACATGGGTGTCGACGGCGATCCCTTCGTCGATCCCGTAGGCGTTGGAGAGGACGATGTTTGCGGTCTTGCGCCCGACGCCAGGGAGGTGGGTCAGGTCCTTGAGGGTGCGGGGCACCTGTCCTTCGCACTCGTCCATGATCATCCTGGCGGCCCCGATGATATGTCTCGCTTTGACCCGGTAAAACCCGGTCGGGCGGATGATCTCGCCCACCTCTGCAGGGTCGGCGGCGGCCAGGTCTTTGGGGGTGGGGTATTTGGAGAAGAGGTGCGGGCCGACGGCGGCGACGGCGCGGTCGGTAGTCTGTGCCGAGAGGATGGTCAGCACCAGCACCCTGAATGGGTCGCCATAACTGATCCCTCCCTCGATGGCAGGAGGATATCGTTCTCTGAGTGCCTGGTAGATCGCGCAGGCGGTTTTTCTCTCCATCATAGTAGTGTTTTCTGGGCTCTGTAGAAATTCTTGCCTTTTCCCAGTGCGGGCGCGACTCCCCCGCCGCCTCTTCTCTTCTCGCAGGGGCTCTTCGAAGATCAGAGATCCTGGCTTTGTAGAAACCTTCACCAATTCTTGGTGTGAGCGTACCTCACCTGCCTTCCCCATCATCTCACCGGGGGCTCTGCCCCGGACCCCCGGGACCACGATGAGAATGGGAAGCAGAATAGATGACCATGACGAAGAGGCTGCCGTCCTCGACCTATCGTGGGGCTGGGGGGACCTGGGGGTGGCACGCCCCCCCGCCAGAGAGAGATATCCAGAAGGTTTCTACAGAACTCAATTTTTCGGCCTTGTAGAAATCCTCATCTATTCTTAGTTCGAGCAGGATTCAACCACCTTCCCCCATGCTCCCGCCGGGGGCGCTGCCCCCGGCCAAAGGAGTAGGAAAGCGCGGGACACACATCCCCCACACAAGAGGCGAGGATTTCTACAGGGCCTGAATTTCTTCAGTTTTGTAGAATTTCTCAAAGGTCTGTCAGAGTAGCCTTCTGATCACGTGTCTTCCCGCCTCAATTGCACCGGGGGATTGCACCCCGGTCCCCTGCCACACGATAAGGAGAAGGAGGAAATCTCTCTTCACGAAGGTATTGTTGTGTCCTGCTCGTATTTTCTGTGGAGTGCGAGCATGAGATCTCTGATCTTTGTGTGACAGGTTCCCGCCACGGAGAACCCACTGAGGAGTTCTACAGGGCCAGAACCCGTGATCTTTGATATATTATCAGAGGCGAAGATGGGACGACAAAAGACTTCGGGAACGTCCTCGACACGATAGATGAGGGGACACACGTCGGTCGAGATGGTGTTCATGACACGACAAGAAGAAGAATGGGGTAGGGCAGATTCGAACTGCCGTCAAAGCGTCCCAAACGCTCTAGGATGGACCAGGCTACCCTACTACCCCAGCGATTGACATATTCTATGCGTGCTCCAGCCTAAAATAATTATGGGAGCGAGACCTCACAGGGGGAAGGGGCTGCAGGCCTCTTCACTGACGATGGTGCCCTTGAATTTTCCCTCGCAGACCGCCGCCACCAGATTTTCCGGGTTTCTGCCGTCGATGACTGCAAGAGGGATACCACTGCGCTCGATGACCTTGGCGGCCACAATGTCGATGACCGTGTTAGACCCGGCGTCCATGCGAGCGGCCGAGATGATCCTGAGGAGTTCGGCCGGGGTGAGGTGGTCGTAGCGACGAGCGGCCTTCTCGACCTTCGGGTCGGCGCTGTAGATGGCGTCGACAGAGGTACCGTTGATGATCACGTCGGCCCTGACCGTCTCGGCGAGCACGGCTGAGACTGCGTCGGTCGTCTGCCCAGGGGTGACGCCGCCCATCACGATGATCTTGCCCGACTCACCGTATTCCCGCGCCTGCTGGTACGAGGTGGCGACCGCCGGGTATGCGGCATCGCCGAGGGCGAGCATCAGGAGGGTGGCATTGATCCTGGTGACCATGATCCCGATCTCGTCTGAGGAGGCCTCGCTGATCCCGAGGGAGCGGGCAGCCTTGATGTAGCGCCTCGCCTCACCGCCGCCGCCGACTACTACAAAGACCTGCGCCCGGTCTGCCATCGTCGTCAGCGCCGCCACATACTCGGAAACAGTATGGGATTCAAGGGAAGGCACCAGTATCGAGCCTCCCAGGGAGAGTACTATCTTCGCCATAATAGATCTAAGCTTATTCGTTTCTTCGGGCCTCTGATATATCTTGTTCGCGCGCCTAAAATCTCCATAATCTTCAATTATATCACCGTGTATGATCGGCATATGTACGAGGCGCACCAGTATGCCAGGACTGAGGGGGACACGGTAAAATGTTCGCTCTGTGCTCACCGCTGTACGATCGCCGAAGGGAAGCATGGGATCTGCGGGGTGCGCATCAACCAGGGTGGCACCCTCTATGCGGCGAACTTTGGCCGAGTGGCTGCAGAAGCGGTCGACCCGATCGAGAAAAAACCGCTCTTCCACTTTCTTCCCGGCACCCTCTCCTACTCGCTCGGTGGCGTGGGGTGCAATTTCAGGTGCCGGCACTGCCAGAACTGGGAGATATCGCAAGCCTCCCTGGATGCCATGCCCCTGATAGAGATCAGCCCTGAACAGGGGGTCGAGCGGGCGCGGGCCTCTGGGGCGGCGAGTATCTCATGGACCTACAATGAACCGACGATCTGGCACGAGTATGCCCTTGAGATGGGGGCGCGGGCGCGCGCACAGGGGCTTGGGACAGTCTATGTCACCAACGGATATGCGACCGAGGAGGCGCTCGACGAACTTGCGCCCATGCTCAACGCCTTCCGGGTGGATCTCAAGGCCTTCTCAGACGACTTTTATCGGAAGGTCTGCCGGGCCAGGCTCCAGCCGGTCCTCGACGCCACCCTCGCTGCCCATGAGCGAGGAATGCACATCGAGACAGTGACCCTCGTGATCCCAGGGCTGAACGATTCCCTTGAGGAGATACGGGCGTTGATCACCTGGGTGATCGAGAACCTCGGGCCCGACACCCCGATGCACTTCACCCGTTTCCATCCAGACTATCAGATGACCGACGTGAACCCGACGCCGTTGCCACTGCTGGAGAAGATCTACGCTCTGGCCAGAGACCTCGGGGTACGCTATCCCTACCTTGGGAATGTCCCGGCGGGACCGTACGAGAATACCTACTGTCCCTCATGCGGGGCTCTGCTCATCGAGCGCTCTGGGTTCATGAGCAGAGTGGTCGGGCTCTCAGAAGATCGATGCACCAAGTGCGGGGAGCGGATCGCGGTTGTCAGGTCGGTCTGAAGAGAGGGCAAAGTTTCTTGCGGACCGGATGCTTGGCACCCTGACCAGGCGGCTGCGGCTGATGGGATATGACACGCTCAGTGCGAGTTCGCTCTTTCCAGGGAGCAGACGCGAGGACACGGTGCTCCTTGAGATCGCGAGGGCCCAGGGGCGCATGCTCCTCACAAGAGATGCTGAACTTGCAAGGCGTGCGGGTGAGCAGGGTGTTCTGGTCAGGTCAGAGCAGGTCGATGAGCAGGTGGCGCAGCTCTCGGACCTGGGTTTGGTCAGCCTGCAACTCTCCTTTGACCGGTGCTCCCTCTGCAACACCCCCCTCAGGCCAGCGCGCCGCCGCGAGATCGAAGGGGCCGAGTACGCGCCAGAGGCCAGAGAGGGGCTCTCGTTCTTCTGGTGTCCGGTCTGTCACCGTCTCTACTGGATGGGCTCGCATACCAGGCGGATGCGTGAGGAGATGAAAAAAAACAGGGGATGAACGGTCCCCTCACGTCCTGGGCCGGGCGGCCCAGGTGTCATACTCGTGCTTCCAGGTCTCTTTGTTCGCTTCGACAAGGGCACGCATCTGTGTTTCCATCTCCTGATGGAAGGCCTCCTGTTCTGGATAGGTCCGGTGTTCACTGACCGCGGCCACGAGAACGGCGCCGAGCCGGTGGGCCTGCTCTTCGGCGGCAAAGAGGGTGTCCGGTTCAGTCCCGAGGACGATCCCGACTGATCCGACGGTGGTGGCCCCAAGGACCTGGAGGGTCTGGTTCAGGTATGCGGCCACGTCGTCGGCCCCGGACCCCCCGGCGGTCGAGACTGCACATCCGTATTTCCCAACAAGCCGCTGGCAGTGGATCGCATCGGCCATCCGGTCAAGGAGGAGTTTGAGTTGGGCTGAGACATTGTTGATGTAGTTGGGCGAGCCGAGGACGATCCCGTCGGCGTCGAGCATCTTCTCGTAAACCTCGATGAAATCGTCCATCTTCGGACATTCGCCGGTCTGGTAGCAGAGTGTGCAGCCCACACAGGGCCTGATCTTGTAATTGGTGATATCGATATACTCAGTCTCTGCTCCCGCCGCAGCGGCCCCCCCCAGGACGCCCTCGACGAGGCGGCGAGTCCTGCTCGCCGAGCCTCGTGGGCTCCCGTTGATGCCAAGAATTTTCATTGAGATCATCTTGATCTCGGTGCGGGCCGTCTTGATACTTTCCTTCTGTGGGTTCAGGAGAGATCTTCTGGATCGATGCTCTTAGATTACCTGGCTTTGTAGAGTTCCTCTTGATAGGTTCCAGGGGGGTTTGTGTCCCCTGGACCCCACACACCAAGATAAGTCGTGGATGGCAACCTTTCTTTAAGCATTTCGAGTCTGTCGTCCCTCCTCTCTCTTTATCCTGGGGGAACGAGCGTGAACGAGTTCGAGAACCGCGAAGTGTTTCCAGGATCCCAGGCGCAACCACTGTGGGAAGGCGATTGATTCATGCTCATACCGGCTCTGTAGAAATCTTCTAGATGAATCTCTCTGTCGGTGGGCTTAGCCGCCCCCCCCAGCTCCCCGGCCACACGATAGGTTCGAGGATGGCAGCACCCTCATTATGGTCTTCTATTCTGCCTCCTCGACACTATCGTGGTCCCGGAGGTCCGGGGGGAGAGCCCCCGGCAAGAAGATGAGGGAAGGCGGTTGAATCGCACTCGTACCCAGAAGAGGTGAGGTTTTCTACAAGGCCCGAAAATATTGTATCTGCCTTCCCCTCATATCTTCTCCCTGAGAATGTGGGGAATGCGAGTGAGAGTGTCCACAGCGAAAAGATATGGAGCAGTGGTAGAATCACATTCAAGTCCTAGGGTGGAATCTCTTCCTGATCGGTGCCGATTCAGGATGAAAAAGATGAAACCCCTCTGTAAATCCTTCTGTTTGTCTTTGTCCTGGTTACGCCCTGCATCTGGTCCAGATCTCCTGATCTGTCGATGTCGGGGTGGAGGGTAGATGAGAGCAGATCTCTGTCCGCAGATATAATAAGATTATGATATGTAATCGACATTATTTTGTCTATCTATTTAATTAGGAGTATTTTTTACGGTTATTTCTTCAATAGTTAGATAATATATGAAATCAAACGTATTTGGGGCATATTCTTGCCTGCTTATATTCTGACGATAATTTGATGTTAAATAATAGATATCTGCAATAATAATCCACTTTAATGTAAAATGTCATGTTAAATTATTAAAAAAGATTAGGAAATTTTATATGAGCATCGCTGGATAGATATATAGTCCCAGATAGGGGCTTGCAGTAGTGACGCTCAGGAATTTCATACCATTTACCGGGTGGAATTCTTGAAGAACATACCTTCCTACACAAAGGGTAAAAGGATGTACTGATATGGCAGCATATTCAGAAACCATCGATCTCTATTCAGATGACGGTAAACTGCTGAAAAGCGGAGTTACCCTCGACAAGGTCAGCCCGTTGGTGAACCCTGCGACAAGCAAGATCATCGACCTGACCAAGCGTACTATCAATGTCAACCTTGCTGGCATTGAGAACAGCCTCAAGGCCGCAAAGCTCGGCGGAGGAAAGATCAGGGGGCGTGAACTCGACCTCCCGATCATGGAGAACAAAGACAACATTGTCGCCAGGATCAAGGAGATGGTCCAGGTCGAGGAGGGTGACGACACCGAGATCCTCGAATTCAACAACGGCCAACTCCTTCTTGTCCAGGTGCCGAGAAAGCGCCTCGACAATGCCGCAACCTACGACGCTGCACTCACGGCAGTCGCCTCGGCGACTACCTACTCGATCGTCGAAGAGTTCGACATCGACATGTTCAACGCGTCCACCGTCAAGGCGGCCTGCTGGGGTGCATACCCACAGACCATGGACGTCAAGGGCAGCAACGTCACCTCCATCCTCAACATTCCCCAGAATAACGAAGGCCTCGGCTTCGCTCTGAGGAACATTCCGGTCAACCACTTTGTTATGATGACCGGCAGGAACTCCCTCCAGGGTGCCGCCCTTGCGTCCACCCTCGAGACCGCCGGTGAGTTCGAGATGGGCGAGGCAATCGGCCCCTTCGAGCGCAACCAGCTCCTCTGCTACGCCTACCAGGGTCTTAACGCCAACAACATGGTTTACGACCTGGTCAAGGCAAACGGCGAGAACGGCACCGTCGGTACCGTGGTCCAGTCTCTCGTTGAGCGTGCGATCGAGGACAAGGTTATCACTCCAGGCAAGAAGGGCGGGTACTTCCAGTTCTACAACACGAACGACCCGATGCTCTGGAACGCCTACGTCGCTGCCGGTTCCCTCGCCGCCACGGTTGTCAACTGTGGTGCTGGCCGGTTTGCACAGGCGGTCTCCTCGACTCTCCTGTACTTCAACGACCTCATCGAGCACGAGACTGGCCTGCCGTCCTGCGACTTCGGCCGCATGATGGGTACCGCCGTCGGTTTCTCCTTCTTCAGCCACTCCATCTACGGTGGCGGCGGTCCGGGTATCTTCAACGGCAACCACGTCGTGACCAGGCACGCAAACGGCGTCGCGATTCCGTGCGCCGTTGCCGCCTGTGCTCTCGATGCAGGCACCCAGATGTTCTCACCTGAGGGCTCCTCCAAGGTAATGGGCGAGACCTACGGCCAGATCGACGTCTTCAAAAAGCCGATCGACCAGATCGCCAAGGGCGTGGATCTGATTGCCTGATTCGGTCTTCCCCCAGTGCAGGATCGTCCCACTGCGGCTCCTCTCACCTGCGACGACGGAGCGTCTCCTCAACCAGATCGCAGGGATCCCGGGTGTGCGCCGGGCCGTTATCAACGGCCCCTCCCTCCCGGTTACCATTCCCTATGGTCCGGCACGAGGAGCAGCAAATCCCAATACCAACAGACAGACGATCCAGGTCCGCGGCACTGAATTTGAGATGCGGGGCCAGACCGGTATGGTCACCCTTGAGGTCAGAGACGAATCAGTCATCGAGGCCGTACGGAACGCCTGTGACGAGATCTTCACGGCATTCCCATATACCCTCCAGACCGGACGCCAGTTCATTAAGAGCCAGGCATCCCTGGTGGATTACGCCAAGTACGGTCCCAACGCCGACGAGTTCATCATCGGACTCACCGACCCAAGACGACATGACAGCCCCGTCATCATCCCGGCTGCGGCATGCAACGACAATGGGGGAGGACTGTCTGATCAGACGCAGACAGAACATACTTCAAATTATTCCAATTGAGGTTACAAAATGGCATACAAACCACAGTATGGTCCGGGAACTTCGATTGTTGCCCAGAATAGGCGCAACCAGATGAACCCCGGCCACGAACTCGAAAAACTTCGTTCAGTAACTGATGAGGACGTCGTCCTTATCCTTGGACACCGTGCCCCTGGTGCGGCCTACCCAACGGCTCACCCGCCTCTGGCCGAGCAGCAGGAGCCCGAAGACCCGATGCGCAAGATCGTCAAGCCGACCGACGGTGCGAAGGCCGGCGACCGTGTCAGGTACGTCCAGTTTGCAGACTCTATGTTCAACGCACCCTCGCAGCCATACCAGAGGACCTACGCCGAGATGTACCGCTTCCGTGCTATCGACTCCGGTACGCTCTCTGGCCGTCAGATCGTCGAGTGCCGCGAGCGTGACCTCGACCAGTACGCCAAGTTCCTCATCGAGACCGAGATGTTCGACCCGGCCACCGTAGGCATCCGTGGTGCGACCGTGCACGGTCACTCCCTCCGTCTTGCAGAGGACGGCATGATGTTCGACGCTCTCCAGCGCTGTGTCCTCGGCGACGACGGTGTCGTCAAGTACGTCAAGGACCAGGTCGGTGTCCCCCTCGACCGCCCGGTTGATGTCGGCAAGCCGATGAACGAGAAGTGGCTCAAGGAGCACACCACTATGTTCCACTCACTCGTCGGGACTGCGTTCCGCGAGGACGAGGAATACATCGAATACATCCAGCGCATCCACACGCTGAGGACCAAGTACGGCTTCATGCCCAAGGAGGAGTGATTGCAATGGCAAAGATTGAGAGAGCCCAGAAACTGTTCCTCAAGTCACTGAAAGAGAAGTTCCAGGGACAGGACGTCCAGTCTGAGAAGACTCAGTTCTACAACTTCAACGGCGTCCGCCAGTCCCCGAGAAAGCGCGAGTTCATGGAAGCCACCAAGGCAATCGAAGCCAAGCGTGGTATTTCCATGTACGACCCTGAGCGCTGCCACCTCGGTGGTATCCCGATGGGTCAGCGCCAGCTGATGACCTACGAGGTCTCAGGCACTGGCACCTTCGTCGAGGGCGACGACCTGCACTTCGTCAATAACTCTGCGATGCAGCAGTTCTGGGACGACATCCGCAGGACTGTCATCGTCGGCATGGACATGGCCCACGCCACTCTCCAGAAGAGGCTTGGCAAGGAGGTCACTCCTGAGACGATCAACGAGTATCTCCACACCCTCAACCACGCCATGCCGGGTGCAGCCGTGGTTCAGGAACACATGGTCGAGACCCACCCAGGGCTTGTCGACGACTGCTACGTCAAGGTCTTCACCGGTGACGACGAGCTCGCCGACGACATCGAACCCCAGTTCCTCCTCGACATCGAGAAGCTCTTCCCAGCCGATCAGGCTGAGGAGCTGAAGGCCGAGGTCGGCAACTCGATGTATCAGGCAATCCACATCCCGACTATCGTCTCCAGGACGTGCGACGGCGGTACCACCTCCAGGTGGTCTGCGATGCAGATCGGGATGTCCTTCATCGCCGCATACCGTATGTGCGCCGGTGAGGCAGCAGTCGCTGACCTGTCCTTCGCCGCAAAGCACGCTGGTGTTGTCCAGATGGGTACCATCCTCCCGGCCCGTCGTGCACGTGGCCCGAACGAGCCAGGCGGTATCAAGTTCGGTCTTTTCTCCGATATCATCCAGGCGAACCGGAAGTACCCGAACGACCCCGCAAAGGCGGCCCTCGAGGTCGTCGGTGCAGGGACCATGCTCTTCGACCAGATCTGGCTTGGATCCTACATGTCAGGCGGTGTCGGGTTCACTCAGTACGCCACCGCGGCGTACACCGACAACATCCTCGATGAGTTCACCTACTACGGTATGGATTACCTCAAGGACAAGTACGGCTTCGACTACACTCAGCCTGGCCAGAACATGCTCAAGCCGACCCAGGACGTTGTCAACGACCTCGCCACCGAGGTCTCGCTCAACGCCATGGAGCAGTACGAGCAGTTCCCGACCATGATGGAAGACCACTTCGGTGGGTCCCAGCGTGCCGGTGTCATGGCTGCAGCCTGTGGTCTGACCTGCTCGATCAGTACCGGGAACTCCAACGCTGGTCTCAACGGCTGGTACCTCTCCATGCTCCTGCACAAGGACGCCTGGTCGAGGCTTGGCTTCTTCGGCTACGACCTGCAGGACCAGTGCGGTTCAGCCAACTCCCTCTCCATGGAGCCTGACCGCGGTCTGATGGGCGAACTCCGTGGCCCGAACTACCCGAACTACGCGATGAACGTCGGTCACCAGGGCGAATACGCCGCTATCGTCGGCGGTGCCCACTACGGCCGTGGCGACGCGTACTGCTACGCTCCGCTGGTCAAGATCACCTTCGCCGACCCGTCCCTCAAGTTCAACTTCGCTGAGCCGAGGAAGGAGTTTGCAAAGGGTGCGATCCGCGAGTTCGAGCCTGCAGGCGAGCGCTCGCTCATCATCTCAGCCAAGAACTGAGATCTCCACGACTTCTTTTTTTCTGCACGTTCCCTCAAACGTTTGAAAAAGAGTCGTGATCTTCGAACCACTCTTCCAGATTCTCAGCGTGTATGCGCCACATCACGCAGGCGTATCTGGACTGTGACATATATCATAGACAATTTTCACACACCTTGGGGGCGCATTGGTGCGCCCCTTCACCTTGGGGGTGTGTCTGGTTTTTTCTTCTGAAGATTTCAGAGACGTGGCTTTGTAGAATTCACGGCTGTGTAAAAAACCTCACTTTTCTTGGTTCGAGTATGATTCCTCCGCCTTCCTCCATGCTCACACTGGGGATTCTGCCCTCGGACCTCTGGGACGAAGATTGGGCTGGGAAAGCACAACCAATGATCATGGAGAGGGTAATGCCGTCTGCTATCTATCTTCACGTAGAGGTTCGGGGGGGGGCGGCACGCACCCCGCCGAAGAGAATCATTAAGATGGTTCTACAGAGCCAGAGTTTTGGGATGATCTCTAAGAATTGGTGAGGAATCTACAGGGCCTATCGTCCTCATCATGGGGCCAGTGTGAGGGAGAAGATCGCCACCAGATCAGATGAAGATGGTTTGGGCTCTGTAGAAATCTTCCGGGATTTTGGGGGCAACGCCCCCGGCGAGAAAATGGGGAAATGCGGTTGAATCACGCTCGCACCGAGAAATAGTGAGGGTTTCTACAGGGTAATCTTTAGGATTTATAGATACCCTCTGGATGGATTCCAGCGGAGAGGGGCGTGCCGCCCCCACACCCACACCCACACCCCTCATGCCAAGATAGGTCGTAGACAGAAAATCTCCTCTTTAAGAAGATCTTCGATCTTCGAGATACGAACGGTAGTGAGTTCAAGATAATTTCGGCTCTGTAGAAATCCTCCTAGCTCCTCTCGGTGGCGGGGGGCTGCACCCCCCAAACCCCCCGCGGCACGATTCATCGAGGACGGCAGCACTCTCGTCACAGTCGTCCATTGTGCCTTCCCGTCCCCATCGCTATCCAGGGGGTCCGGGGGCAAGCCCCCGGCGAGATGATGAGGGAAGGGGGTTGAGTTGCGCTCACACCAAGAATTGGTGAGGGTTTCTACAGAGCCATGATTTGCATATTTGCACCTCATGTGCACTGAAATTGCGCTGAAAAAATGCAAAGAACAAGGACGGAAAAACAGGCTCAGAGTATCTTATCTAAAGAGAGGAGAGAGATCTCTCTCTCCTCTAGTACTATATTGCACTCAAATTGAGACACACCCACTACCCCAGGTCGGTCAGGCTACAGGTGTGGGCGTGTGTGGTCTGTGTATGAGTGCACATGAGAATACATTCCGGATTAAAATCCATGGATGAAGGAAAAGAGTTCAAAATACCCTTCTGTTCAGTGACATTCTTGAAGTGCAAACCCGGTGCAATCCAGTGCATACGTGCAACCATAATGACGATGCACCACCTCACCGGCGAAGTATAGGACTTCTGCGTATGTAATATGAAATAAATATTATTCTCATCTGATATATGATTTGCTTGATGAACATACTCTTTCAATCTCGAAAAAAGAGGGGGAGGGGAAGATCCTCTGGCTCAAGGATACACGATGAAAATATCATGGGCCTCTGAAAAGGGCATGGATCTATACTATTCCCTTGGGAGGGACTGGTCATCTATTCTGCCTTCCCGTCCTCATCGTGGTCTCAGGGGGTCAGGGTGGCACTCGCCCCCGGCCAAAGATGTAGGAAGGTAGGTGAGTCATGTTCACACCCAGGAAGGGGTGAGGGTTTCTACAGCGCTGGCTCTGTAGAAATGCTCGGGATGGCCATCTCTGCGGGGGGTTGGCCGCCCCCCGATCCCCGACGCGCGAGCAATTGATGGCAGACGGCAATACGCTCTTCACGATCATTGATGGTGTCTTCCCGGCCCTATCTTCATCCTGGGGGTCCAGGGGCAGCGCCCCCGGTCAAAGAGTGGGAAGGCGGATGACACACATCTCTCCCACACAAGAGGTGAGGGTTTCTACAGAGCCTAGAAATTATATCTGGGGATCTTTGCCCCCTCTATATTGATCTAAGCCCTAAAAATTCTCATCTACCCAAAAAAATTACTCTAAATCGAACATTTTTCGGATATAATCAATTTCGGACGATTTTTTGGATAGAGATTATCGTTCCCGAACCGCTTTGTAAGTACACAGGTTGGGATGTCGATTTTGATCTCAAGTAGAGACGAAATGTGCAGCACCCCGCCATTCAATCTCTATTTCCTGAATTGAACACAGCTCAAAGAAATTTCAGACAGGGTATTCTATGTACACGAGTGTCGATCTACGAAAAATAATACCAGATCCCGGGCACCGCAGTGCAGACATCGCTCGGGAGACGGGAGATCAGGGTGCGGGGATCAGTCCTCCGCGCTCAGGTATAGAAATGCAGGGCACGATGTCTGGAGAGGGCGTCGAAATATTCACCTGGTATGCAGAGGCGGCTTACAGCCCGTCAGGATCTTTTCATGATGCCCGGGAGTGTGCGCATCCATGAAGCGGTCCATCATTGCATGCCTTCTCGTCCTGCTGCTGATCTTCCAGTGTGTGGGAGCGTACGCACCTGACGTCCTACTGGAACGCGGCACCGTCCCTGAAGAGGGCGAGACCTCCAACACCACCCTGGACGGAGACGACAACGACATCACCACTCCTCCCCACACGGACGATCAAACGTCGGTGAATACCACCGAGAGTATAGGTGGTGGAGCAGGGAACACTTCTGCAGAGGATGTCGCTGACCCCGTCGCGGAGAACATTACCCCTGAGTCGACCGCGAACATTACCGAGGAGGTTCCCGCCGCAGAGAACGCCACCCCTGTGGTGACCGTGACTCCAGAGGTGCTGGAGGAAGCATCGAACAGCACCCTGATCGAGGACTCCAACACCACCGTACTGGAAGAGAACAAGACGCTCCACCGCCTTACCTTTGTCGTCAACGAAACCAGTATACCTAAAGCCCTGGACACTGTTGCGGCCGCCGCGCCCCTGAACGTGACGCTCCTCAACGAGACAAGTGCGCTCCTATACGACTTTTCCAATGAGAGCCTTCTATTCCTGGCATCACTCGACAACACCACCGTGGAATCGGTCAATGCCACCCTGAATGAGAACGCCACCGTGATCACCTTTGGTCTCAGTGACGGTCCTGCTGCCGGTATCCCTGTAGACGAGAACATGACCAGGTACTGGCTCTACGGCGGAGAGGAGAACCTCAACAATCTCATCCTCGCACTGGACGAAGTCGGATATGGGACATCCCACAACCTCACCGCACCAGTGCCTCCCGCCGACAGGCCAGAGATCAGTTTTGTCACAAAGGGTAATTCTGAAGTCAAGTTGATGAATACCGTCGCCGACGACCCTTTCATCAGTGCGGAGATAAACGCGACCGCGTATCTGGCTACATCATACAAAGATTCCCCCTTTGATCTCGGAAATTCAGATGTTATTATCCTCTACCATCTAACTCCAACAGCCCTTAACGCACTTAAAGACACTGTGATGCAGGCCAGGGAGAAAGGTGCCGAGGTCATTGCCTGTGGCGCGCTAGAACAGAGTTATCATCTTCATACTGTCGATCCTGCAGACGACGAATTCTCCACGATCCAGGAGTATATTACATACATTTCGGAGAAAAATGGCAACAACCTTGCCCGTTTTATTGGTGTAACCTATTGCAATCTCAGTATGAGCGTGGAGCCACCTGAAGAACGTCCGATCTATGGGATCTATCACCCCGACGCACCCGGGATTTTTTTCGACTCTGCCAGTTATCTGGACTGGTATACGACCACAGACACCTATGACGCCGCAGCGCCGACCGTCGGGATCATGTTCAGTTCATTCAAGTACCTTGATCGAGACAGAGCGCTCTTTGATGGTGTGATCAGGTCGTTCGAGGATAAGGGTGCAAATGTCATTGTGGCCACCTATAGTCGTAAAGATCCTATGGGAGTTGGATATTTCTTCAAAGACGATGAAGCGCTTATTGAAACCGCGGTTCGAGTCTCGACCGGAGGCCATAGGCTCAATTCCAAGGATCCAGAACGCGGTATCGAAGACCTGCAGAAACTGAATGTCCCCACATTCAACGCCTTTGGGCTCTTCTATACGAATGAGACAACATGGAGGAACAGCCCTCATGGCGTCGACCTCAGACAAAGATACCAGTTAAGTTATGCAGAACAGGACGGTCTCATCGAACCGATCGTCATCGCCGCCAAGGAACTGAACTCAGATACCGGTACCCTCTGCAACAAACCGATCGACGACCAGGTGGCATGGCTGACCGAGCGAGTCCTTGGGTGGGCCAGGCTCCATCGCGCCTCCAATGGCGAGAAGAAGATTGTGATCCCCTACTATGCCGCAGCCGGCGGGAAAGTCAATGTCGGCGCCGACATCGATTATTACCTCGACGCACCCGCTAGTCTCTCGGCACTGCTCGGTGCGATGCAAGAGCGCGGCTACGACCTCGGCTCAGAACCCCTCCCTGACGCCGACGAACTTGCGACATTGATGAAGACCAGAGGCCACAACATCGCGACGTGGGCCCCTGAGATCCTGGAACAGCGTGTTCAGCAGGGAGACTGCATCCTGATACCAGAATCGCAGTACCTTGAGTGGTTCCACACCCTCCCCCAGGAAAAACAGGACGAGATGATCGCGGTCTGGGGGCCGCCGCCAGGAGAGATCATGGTCCATGACGGCTCACTCGTCATCCCAACCATCACGTACGGCAATGTCGTCCTTGCGCCTCATCCATTGTGGGGCTGGAACCAGGACGACGGCACGATCTATCACGATGGCTCAGTCCCTCCCACGCACCAGTGCCTTGCCTTCTACCGGTACATGGATCAAGTCCATGAAGCCGACGCGATCTTCTCTGTCTTCTCCAACATGGTGCTGATGCCAGGGAAAGAGGCAGGCCTTGCCGCCGACGACTGGGGAGCGATCATGAACGGCGACATGCCGCACATCCACATCGTGCCGATGGATGCACCGGGGACGTCCAGTTCCCGCCGTGCGAACATGGCCGTTGTCGATTTCATGACGCCGGTCATTGTCCCCTCAGGGCTCTATGGCTCATTTGCAGACCTTGAGGATTCCATCGCAAACTATGGGTCGGTCGCCGACGATGCGGTGAAGGCCCAGTACAAAGAAGAAATTCTTGCCGCCGTGCAGGAACAGCGCCTTGACCGTGCTCTTGACGTCGACCTGACCACCCTGCAGGACGATCCCGACGCCTTTGAGGCATTCCTCCCAGACCTCAGCAGGTATCTGCGGGAGATGAAGACCACCCTCATGCCGTACGGGGCTCATGTCCTCAGTGAGGTGCCGGAAGGAGAGAGCCTGGTCGCGATGATCGAGGCGATGCTCGGACAGGAGTATAAAGAACACGTCGTCACGGTCGACCAGGCCAAAGGCGCGTCAACCGTGCTCCTCAGCGCCGTGGTCCTCAACGGCACATCACCGGCAAGCGCCCAGTTGGAGGTGCTCGGGACCACGTCGTCTGCCATCACCTCCGACCTTGACCTGGCCCTGGGATACCTCGAGCGTATCAATGCGTGTTCTGTCGAGATCCCGCGGATCCTCGACGCACTTGAGGCGAAATATATCCCACCCGGTCCGAACGGAGACCCTATAAGAAATCCAGACGCCCTGCCGACCGGCAGGAACCTCCACACCTTCGACGACCGAACAGTCCCAACGCGTGCGGCATGGGAGGTAGGAAAAGAGATGGGCGACGACCTGCTCCAGATCCAACTTGAGGCGGATGGTGAATATCCAGACAAGGTCGCCTTCCTCCTCTGGTCGTGCGAGACCTCGCGCACCCAGGGCATCATGGAATCAGAGATCTTCGCGATGCTCGGCGTCCAGCCGGTCTGGGACACGCGCAACCGTGTGAAAGACGTGGAACTCATCCCATCCTCCGAACTCGGTCGGCCCAGGATCGATGTGCTGGTCACCACCTCGGGTCCGTACCGTGATCTGTACGGCAGCAAACTCGAACTCATCGAGAAGGCGGTACGGCTTGCCGCTGAGGCCGACGACGGTGCAACGCCAAACTACGTGAAAGTACATGCCGAGGCGATATATCAGAGCCTTCGAGAGGCTGGGTACACTGAGGACGAGGCGCGCCAACTCTCACGTGCCCGTATCTTCTGTCCCCCGCCCGACTCCTATGGTACCGGTATTGAACGTGCCATCGGCGCCAGCGACACCTGGGAAGACCGGCAGAAGATCGCCGACCTCTTCATCAACAGAATGGGCTACATCTATGGCACAGAGATTTGGGGAGAGCAGTATACCGACGTCTTCAAAGAAAACCTGGGCGACGTCGACTGCGGGGTCTTCAGCAGATCGTCCAACCTCTACGGGGCGCTTGATCACTCACAGGTCGCCGCCTATTTCGGCGGATTGAGCCTGGCAATCGAGCATGTCTCCGGCAATGCACCAGAGATGTACATCAACAATCTCAGGGATCCCGATGGTGAAGTGGTCGAGACCCTGGAGAAATTTGTCAGCCGCGACCTCTACTCGCGCTACCTCAACCCTGCCTGGATCAAGGGCATGATGGAACACGGGTCTGACGGTGCCCGTTATATGGACGGATTTGTTGAGAATATGTGGGTCTGGGACGTGAGCATGCCAGATCTCATCACCGGCGAGATGTGGGACAGCGTCTATGAGGCGTATGTGGAGGACTGCCATGACCTTGGGGTCACCGAGTACATGGACAGCAACAACCCCCATGCCTTCCAGTCCATGGCCGCCCGGATGCTGGACGCGGCCCGCACTGGCAACTGGAATCCAAGTGAGGCGGTGAAGCAGAACCTTGCCAAGGAGTACCAGAAGTCGGTGGATGCGCATGGCGTGACCTGCTGTCACCATACCTGCGGGAACCTTGTCCTTGGCGAGTATATCGACGGGGTGGCCAGCAGCGTTCCGCAGCAGCGGAGTTCTAGTTCTTCTGGCGGTGGTGGAGACTGGGATCCCGCTCCGCAGCAGAAGACTGACGGTGATGTTGTCGCCGAGAAAGAGGAGAACACCGGAAAAGACAATGCCGCCACCAACACAACCGCTGCGTCGGCCGGGTTTGGCACGAGCGGGCAGTCTCCTGCTGAACAGGGTGCTCAGTCCAGTGACTCCGGCGAGACGGTGAGCGGGAAGGTCATGAAGGAGCAGACGAAGGAATCGTCTCTCGCCTCCATGACCGGTACGCCGCTGCTTGCCTTCGTCCTGGTACTTGCGATCCTTGGAGCGGTCGCTGCTGGGTTCTGGTACAGGAGGCGGTAAAATACGATGAGTGATGTCGCAGGACTTCTCACTGCCGGCACCATAACAGGCATCGCCATTCTTTCGCTGAAGGCGGGAATGGGATGCGGCCTGTCTTCCCTCAAGATGAGGGAACTCATATTTTTTGCGGGAGTCTATGCGCTCGCCGCCGGGGTGGTGGGGATGCTCTCTGGTATCATTCCGGCAGAGGTCACCACCGAGATCCTCGGGCTTGGCCTTCTCATGCACGTGATCATCGCCCTCGGCCTGCTCAGTTTCGGTGTCAAGACCAGAAAGGACTGGTTGGGAAGGCGGCGTGATCTCTCGCGCCGCAGTTTTCTGTTATTGTCCCTGCCATGCCCTGCATGCCTGACCGCGACCTTTCTTGCATGTGTCGTGCTCACTGACACTACCGGCATGGACTGTCTCCGCGTGAGTCTTGGCGTAGGGGCGATGTTCTTTCTTGACATCATTGCGTCGTCGCTGGTGGTCTCGTGGGTCAGCGGGTGCATGGGGAAAAAGAACCCCTCGACCCTGGGGAGCGTCATGATCTTTCTTGGGCTCTTCTATCTCCTCTGTCCGCTGATTATTCCGACATATATCGAGGCGCAGCGGATGTCAGGGTTATGTATCCCCCCTCTTGACTGCAGCGGGACGTTTATGGGACTGGCTGTGCTGGCGGTCCCGGTTGTTCTCGGTGTGTTTATCCACCGTTCCAAAGAAATTCACCTCAAAGGAGGTCAGTAATGGAAATTACGTCTACAATAATGGGAATTATGTTTATTCTCTCAAATGCACTCCTGTATCCGGTGATCATCGCGCTCATCCTCCTTGTGGTGTGGGTGTTGATCGTCCTTGGGCAGGTGATTTCTGAATATTCAGGGAGGACGCGTGACCTCGCGCGGCTCAGGGACGGGTGCAGGGACGCCTCCCTTCATTTGCAGAAGAACGAGAGACGCAAAGCGGCGGATGCCCTGAAAAATGCAGGGTCCAATCCGTTCCTTGAAGAATATATCCGCGACCTTGCGGGGTTTATCGGGGACGAACGCCTCTCTCTTGAGTCTGAGAAGTTGCTCCAGGACTATGAACTTAAGATCGCACGGGAACTTGATTCCCTGAAGATCCTGACCCGCATCGCCCCCATGCTCGGGCTGATGGGAACCTTGATCCCGCTCGGGCCCGCCCTGATGGGTCTTTCGGCGGGGAATATCGAGGCCCTGGCCTCCAACCTGGTCGTTGCCTTCAGCACCACGATTCTCGGGCTGCTGGTGGGAGGGATCGCGTACGCAGTCATGCTCGTCAAGAGGCGCTGGTATCTTCAGGATCTCAGCGACATGGAGTATGTCGCTGGAGTGCTGTCATGAGGAGAAGAAGGCTGATCATGAACGACGAGGACGAGGACCCCCTGGGCGGGGTTGCCAATCTTTTTGATGTGGCGATGGTCTTTGCCGTGGCCCTCCTGGTTGCGCTCGTCGTCTCATACAATGTCCCGGAGATGCTGGACTCGTCTTCAGACCTCACCATGGTGAAAAATCCTGGTCAACCAGACATGCAGATCATCATCAAGGACGGTGAGACGATCAAAGTGCTGAACATGACTGAAGAGATTTCAGGTGGTCATGGGAGCAAGATGGGGACAGCATACCGGTTGCAGAGCGGCGAGATCATCTATGTCCCTGACGAGGATGAGTCCTGAGTGCTATGAAGATGATCCTGACTCTGTAGAATTGGGTATGAACCCTTGGTCCGTCCAAGCATACGCGATTGAAAACACTTGGTGGTCTCCGGTGCGTGGATCCTTGTTGGTCCCTCTTTGGAACAGGACACCACATGGGACCACCCCTTCATTGCCGCCCCCCGGCGTGAGATTGTAGGAATAGTTCTACGATGAGGGCAAACGCTTGATCACCGCGTCTTTCCACACGCGTACGCTGAGGGCGCTGCCGCCGGACTCCGGGGATGAAGAGAGAGTTGGGAAGGCGAAGGGCTGATCATTCTGAAGATGTTTTTGTCCACTGTATATCAGTCATGAGGAGGCTAGGTGTGATCAAATTCTCACCCGAGTCTATAGAGTGGATCTCTGAGATCAATTTTCATAGGGTTCCTCCTAAAACTCTCCGGTCCTCCCCTTCCCAGAAGATAACATTAGAGATAGTGGGGAGTCCCTCTCCTTTTCGTTGTGCACCCCTACATTCGTGCTTCCCACACCACTGCACTGGGGGCTCTGCCCCCGGATTTCCAGGATGGCGATAAGAACGGGAAGGCAGAGCGATGACCGAGACGACGGGATTGATCCCCGCCAATCTTCATCAGCGGGGGATGGCGGTTGAATCGCGCTCGCACTGAGAATTGGTGAGGGTTTCTACAGGGGTTCTGTTTTGAAAAAAAGTGACCACGCAACGAAAAATGTTCGTCCCAGATGCGTGAGGCATGCCCTCGCCTTGTGACATATTTTACAAAACCAGGGGAATCCTATTTCTCTGCTCCCGTCGACAGGCCGTATGATGAATTTATGACCCTGGGTTTATCCTCTCTATGGCAGCAGGGCACCACTGTTCAGGAGCGATCTCTCCTTCGTCCGGCACTCACGAGATCGTCGCTTCGCACACACGTTCAGACCAGGAGGATCAATGCCTCCGCATGACCCTCCCCGCATCCTCGGCGTCGGCGGCAGTCCGCGCCGTGGCGGGAACACCGATCTCGTCCTTGCCCGGATCCTTGAGGGCGCGGCGTCGGCAGGCGCGGAGGTGGAGGGTGTGCACCTCCGCGACTATACCATCGAGGCCTGCACTGGATGCGAACGCTGCCGGAAAGACCGGACCTGCACCAGGTTCCTGGACGGCATGCACCTGCTCTATCCGAAACTGGAGGGAGCACGGGGCCTGGTGATCGGGTCGCCGACCTACAACTACAATGTCACCAGCATGACCAAATCATTCATCGACCGCCTCTATCCCTATTATATCTTCACCGATGAACGGCCAGGTGGATATTCGAGTCGCCTTGCAGGGGTAGAGCGTCGGGCGCTGGTCATCTCGGTCTGCGAGCAGAGGGATATCGGCGAGATGGGGCTCACCCTTGAGGCGCTCTCGATGCCGCTTGAGGCGCTGGGGTATGAGGTGGCTGAGCGGTTCCCAGTCACTGGGATCTTTGAGCGCGGGGCGGTGAGACGGCACGAGGAGATCATGGATGCGGCATATGAGGCCGGGCGGCGGTTTGCTCTCGGGATGATAACCAAGTGACCGACGGTCTCCGGCGAGATCACGCCTCCCGCATATCTGATGAAAATACCTCGTGGCGTGATCTCCTCTATGAAGACAGGAGAATCAGTGGGATCAGTGGGGGCCGTGTTCAACTCGCCGCCTCCGTCTATTCTCAATCGCAGGGGGTTTCGGGGGGTCTCTCCCCGGCGCGAGAATAACGGGGGACGTTCTGCAATTGAGGGCGGCCATACTGATCGGCGTGCCGCGATACGAGAGATCGAGGACGGTAACGCACCTCTCGTCATGGTCATCTATTCTGTCTTCCTTTCCCATCGTGGTCATTGGGGGTTTAGGGGGTTTTGCCTCCCTGAACTCCCCACGACGATGAGAGGCGGGGGCGGCAATGAAGCAGTGGTTCCCTGTGGTGTCCTGCACTGAAGGGGGGAGCAGGGGTCAACTCACTCCAGAGAACTCCAATATTTTTCATCCCATATGCGTGAGCCCAGAGTTCCTACCTGATTCTGCGCCGGTCTTGTGGTATTTTTAGGAATCATAGCAGAACCGAATATCTTTCGAGTGAGGTTCATTGCTCCCTTATCCTACACTTTTACTGTGTAGGGAGGCTCCTCCTTACACGATCAAATACAGAAAAGAGGTGAACAGATGACAAAGACGAAAGAACTCGTGAATCACATGAAAGCAGAACTCGAACATGTGCATGACGACATTGAGCACGTGGGAAGAGACATCGAAGAACTCAACGCGCACATCAAGAATCTCGATGACCATCTTCACCATCTCCTTGACGAGACCGAGGTGGGGATTATTGAGTAACCTCCACTTCATCACGTGTCCTGGTCCAGTGGATCAGGATTAGTTCCCATGATACAGGCCGTGTGTATGAGAACAATCTCCCTCTATGGGGTGCGTCCTCGAACAAAGTATCTCTCTGCTTGAAATAGGAGACATCAAGAATATACCATCCGGAATGTCAGGATATCTCATCCTGTTTCAATGCATTTTCAATTCTTGGATCCTGTGGCTCTGTAGAAATCCTCTTGATGAATCTCTCTGGCGGGGGCTTGCCGCCCCCCAAACCCCCCAACCACATGATAGGTCGAGGACGGCAACACTCTCTTTATGGTTATCTATTCTGCCTTCCCGCCCCTATCGTGGTCCCGGGGGTGCGGGCGGCACTCGCCCCCGGCGTGGGCGAGTGGGAAGGCGGGTGACACACGTCTCCTCCATACAAGAGGTGAGGGTTTCTGCTAGAGTCTGAAGAATAAAAATGGGATGAAACCCCTGCGGGCTCACCCTACCACTACAGAGATTTCTTCTTCTACTTCAGCAGGCACCTCCTCTTCTCTCACCAGGAACGAGAGCCCGAGCGCCAGCACCGCGAGCACCGCCCCGGTCCAGAAGGCCATATCGAACCCGGCCGAGAGGACCGCGAGTTTCTGGTCGATGGTGACCGAGGCAAGCGACTCGGTGGTCACCTCGGCGTGCGAGACGATCGAGAGGATGGCTTGGATGAGGACCAGTTCAAAGAGAACGATCCCAAGCGACTGACCCCCATAGCGCTCGGTGTTGAGGAGGCTTGAGACCATTCCCCTCTTCTCGGGCCTGACCGTGTTCATCACCATGGTGTTGTTCGGGGCGACATAGAGCCCGATCGCAAAGCCCAGGAGCCCAAGTGCCCCGGCGACCACGATCACCGAGCTTTCAGGGTGGAGCCCTGCAAGGATGACAAAACTGAGGGACGCCAGGGTCGCCCCGACCAGGGTAAGTCTTCGACCGCCGACCTGGTTGAAGAGGAAACCCGCCACCGGTCCGCCGATCATCATGGCAAAGGAGAAGGCGGTCATCACCATCCCGGCCGAGAAGGTCTGGAGTCCTTTGACATATTCGAGGAAGAAAGGGAGGAGGAACGCCGAACCGGCAAAGGCGATCATGATCAGGGTGACCGCAAGGTTTGCATACAGGAAGTTCCGGTCCGAAAAGAGGCCGAGGTCGAGGAGCGGGTCTTCGGCACGCTGCTCATGGTATATGAAGAGGATGGCGCAGGCAAGGGCGATGGCGATAGCCAGCATGATCAGCGGTGAGGTGAAGCCCATCGCGGTTCCCATGTTGAGGGCGAAGACGCCGGTCATCATACCGGCAAAGAGGAGGACCGCACCTGGTGCGTCAAACCCTGCCGACCGCCCTGAGCCAGGTTGATGATTGGGGATGACCTGCGCCCCCAGGGCCACGGCCGCGATCCCGACCGGGACATTGATGAAGAAGATCCAGTGCCAGCTGAGAAACTCGGTGAGGAGCCCGCCGAGGAACGGCCCGGCCGCCGCACCAAGCGAGGCGAAGGTGACCACCAGCCCCATGCTCCGCCCCCGCTCTTCGGCCGGGATGAAGACGCTGACCATCGCCGGGGCGATGGCGGCGATCATCGCCCCGCCGATCGCCTGGACGACCCTGGCGCCGAGGAGCGACGCAAAGGAGTTGAGGGCGACTGGGAGGAAGCCGCAGAGAAACGATCCCAGGGTGAAGATGACAAATCCCAGGAGAAAGATCTTTTTCAGGCCTTTGATGTCGGCGAGTTTCCCGCAGATGAGGAGACTGCTCGTCACCACCAGGAGATAGATCGTCGAGACCCAGGAGACGAGCCCGGTCGAGATGTCAAAGCCCTCTGAGATCGTCGGGAGAGCGATGTTCACGATGCTGCCGTCAAGGGCGGACATGAAGGCTGCGAGGGCGATGGCAGAGATGAGGAGCATATTCTGTGTTCCCTGTGTCGAAGGATGACTTGTTTTCACAGAGTATCGTACCTTTTCGGAGAAATAAATCTACTTATATCTACTTTTGGCCAGTAATCATGGGATATACCATGAAATGGTGAAAATAGGGCTCTGTAGAAACCCTCATCCTTTAATAGTGCAGGCGTGACTTTACCGCCTTCTCTCATAAATCTCACCGGGGGCGCTGCCCTCGGACCCCTGGGATGAAGATTGATTGAGCCGGGAAGGCTGAATAAATAACCATAAAGAGAGATGTGCCGTCCACGATCTATCGTGTGGCGGGGGGCTCGGGGGGTGGCAGGCCCCCCGCCAGAGAGATCCAGAGGGTTTCTACAAAGCCGAAAATAGAAAACTTTAGATTCTCCCAGAGAGTTTCTCATGCTCCCTTTGATCTCACCTCGAAGATCGAATATACACGAGTGATCGATTCTGGAAAAATCCAATCCTTTTGAAGGCTCACTGTGGCGAGAAGCGTGCCGCTCCCCTTGGTCCCCTCGCACGAAGATAGGTCGTGGACGGCATCATCCTCGTCATGGTCATCTATTTGGCCTTCCTGATTTCATCGTCATCCCTCGGTTTGGGGGGCACTCGCCCCAGGCGAAAAAAGAGTGGAAGGCGAGTGAGACAGACACGCTCACACCAGGAATTGATGAGGGTTTCTCCAGAGCCAATAAAAAGGATATTCTGATCTCAGAGAGGACCTGCGTTGCAGGCAGGTATCCCTCCTCTTCACCCCCCGACCTCGATGATCTCCACCGGGCACCCGTCGGCGGCGTCGCTTGCGCAGTCCTCTATCTCATCGGGGATCTCACCGGTATCAGGGCCGTCAGTCTGGTACTCCTCCCTGATCTGGGCACGTCCATCAAGACTTTCATCAAATACCTCAGGGCAGGTTTCCCAGCAGAGCCCACAGCTTGTGCACTCCTCCCTCTCGATCGTGACCAGCACCATGGACGGGCCAGTCGTCGCACTCTCATATAGTCTTATCGCACTGCACCAGATCTGGTCGTCGAGGCGGGGGGACGATGTGGCGATCTCTGGCGCTCCGTGAGAGGGAGTTTGTAGAAGCGATTCATGGACCGAAGGTCCGTCTCAGTCGTGCGAACATATCGTGGACCAGGGAGACGGATCATTACCCGGCCCGTGGATTTTTCATTCCAGGAGTTCTGGACGCTCTTCGCCGGAACCATCATATTCGAAGCGGCCAAGCCCGCCGCAGAGAGAGTCAACGTAGATTTTGTAGAACCCCTCCCTCATTCCTGGTGTGAGCTTGACTCACTTGCCTTCCCCCATCGATCGTGCCGAGGACGTGCCGCCCCCCGGTGGAAAGCATTACCCGGAGGAAAGCATTACCCGGTGGAAAGCATTACCCGGAGGAATTCTACAGAGCCCCCCAGAGCATAATTCAGTATGCTTATTGGACCGCACCGCCCAGTACACGGTTGCATATGATTGAGGGGTCACCCGCCAGTTGGAGGAAAGAGGCGTTCGCCCTCTATGAAGCCGGAAAGTACAGGGACTCGATCGAGTGCTGTACCTCACACCCAGACGGTGCCGACGACCCTTCGGTTGCTGTCCTCATCGTGACCAACTATTTTGCCCTCGGCGACTACGACGAGGCCGAAGTGCGACTCCGCGACCTTATCACACACTCTCCCGACTCCTCTTATTACTATAGTTTTCTTGGAAAGGTGCTCGACGCTGCAGGGAAGGAGGGGGGAGTCGCCGCATATGCCACGGCGGTCCAACTTGATCCCGAAAACGAGGAAGCGTTGCGTGCCTATGCAGCGCACTTCACTGGACTGGGGGATCACCTCGCCGCCCTGCCTCTCCTCTCGGCCCTTGCACCGCTCTCGAAAAAATCGGACGACGCCGTCGCCCTGATGCGCTGCCTCATCGCCACTGGCGACGGCGAGGAAGCACTCGAGGTCCATGGCTCCCTGCTTGGGGGAGAGGGGGCAAAGACCGAGTACATCGACGCTCTGATCATCGACGGCAGATACCATGAGGCGGCTGAGGCCGCTCTGGCGGCATATCACTCGTGCCACGACGCGGGGTTCTTGCGCCAGCACCTCGCGGCCCTCGCCGCCTATGACCGTCCCGCCGCCCTCCACCTCTTCCCGACCGTTCTCCGGAAATGTCCGGACGACGACCTCGTCCTCGACTATGTGCTCCTCCTCAAGTCAGAACACCGATACCTGGAGGCGCTTGAGGCCTGCAAACGTCTCATCGAGATGAAGCCCGACCCGATCCACCAACTTGTCGCCTGTGAACTCGTCGCCGCAAGCGGGGAGAAAGACCTTGCACAGCAGGGATATGAAGACCTGATCAGGGAAGAGATCGCGCAGGGCAACGACCTCGAAACTCTCTCGGTGATCATCGAGGCCTATGAGGGATTTCTCAAGAAGTCCAGACCTCTCACCACGGTGCCTGACTGCTATCTCTCGGTCGTCTCAGAGGACCCGAATGTCGTCAGCCTCGCACGGACCGGGTGGTTCTACGTCTCATTCGGCGAGGAGAAAAAGGGGCGCGAGTGGCTGTACCGGGCCTACCGCCTCGACTTTCTCAACGGCGGGATCGAGTACGCCAGGTTCCTGGCAGGGGAGGGAGACCTGCGCGAGTGCGAGAAGGTGCTCCTCTATGTCCTCACCCATGTCAAAAAGACTGGGGACCTGGTGCGGGTGGCCGAGACAGTCCTTGAGGCTGAGGCCGAGCGCGGGTGGCAGAGGATGCCGCGCCTCGTCGACAGACTCATCACCAGGTTCTCGGCAGAGGTCGCCACCCTCGGGCCTGAGGACCTGGAAGTCTTTGCCAGGATCTACCTCTGCGCCGCAGAGGGAGCGCTTGAGGCGGGCGAGTATGTGCGGTGCAAAGGGTGCGCCCTGCACGGGCTCGACCTGACCAGGGCACATACGCACGAGTTCTTCGAGGTCATCTCGCAGTGTAAGAAGGCGACGGTGGCCGAACGCCCGATCCTCTCCCCTGAGGGCGCCGGCGCGGCGCGGGCCACAAGAGAGGAGGAGCACGACGAACTCCCAGACCTCGGGCTTGACGAGCGTGAAACAGCGCTTGTCGCGTTTTTAAAACAGCACAGAGAAAGCAATGAAGCAGACCTCAGGAAAGTGCTCGGGACACGGAGAGTGAGCGGGGTGGTGAACCGCCTCATCAAAAAGGCCAATGAGGCCGGGGTCTCTCTCATCGAGAAACAGGGTATGGGTGAACACGGCGAGATCTATGTCTACTGCGGGAAGTGAAGAGGATGGACGAGAAGAAGGCTGAAAGTATCGGGATCATCAACGCCCTCAGGCGGGGCACAGTCCCGGCTGCGGGGCTCGAACGGCTTGCGGTCGGGCTCGAGGTCGAAGGGCGGGTGATCGGCGAGCAACTCGAATATGTCGCCACTGGTGGGGCCGATGTCAAGTTCGTGCGCGGGGACTATGGGAGCGGGAAGACCTTCCTGGTGGCGCGGGCACTCGAGATTGCACGGGAGCAGGGATATGCAACCGCCCACGTGATGATCTCGGCCGACACCCCGCTTCATAAGTTGAGCGCCCTCTATTACCGGATCATCTTGTCCCTGCGGACGGCCGAGCACGAGAACGCCCTCAAGGAGATCATCGACAACTGGACCTTCTCGATCGAGGAGCAGATCATCGACGTCGAGAAGACCGAGGAGGACGAGGTTCTGGAGGCCGGGACGGTGGCGCGGATCGAGGAGGCGCTCACTGACATCTCGACGGTGAACCCGGCGCTGGCGGCGGCGTTGCGGGTCTATTATACCGCCAACAACGCCGGAGAGTTCCAGCTCGCCCAGGCGGCGCTCGGCTGGCTCTCGGGCGAGCCTCATATCGGCCGCGACTTTCGCCGGGCGGCTGGGGTGAAGGGAGAGGTGGACGAGGTCTCGGCCCTGGTCTTCCTCCAGGGGATCGTGCGGGTGATCAGGGGGGCCGGATACCGCGGGCTTGCCGTGGCTGTCGACGAGGTCGAGACCGTCCAGGCCCTCCCCTCCAACCTGCGGCAGCGAGGCTACAACAACCTCCGCCAGATCGTCGACGCTGTCGACCGCGGCCAGATGCCTTACTGCTATTTCCTCTTCACCGGGACGCCGGCCTTCTTCGAGGGCTCGAAGGGGATCAGGTCGCTCCCGCCGCTGTACGGCCGGCTGAAGGTCGTCGGGGACGACGGGTATACCAACCCCCTCCAGACCCAGATCGAACTCTCCCCCTTTGACAGGCCAAAACTCGAGGCGGCCGCTCAGAAAGTCTGCGAGGTCTACTCTGACGCCTATGGTCCGGTGGACAGGGAACGGATCTCGCACCGATTTGTCAGGGGGATGATCGACAGGGTCACCTCGCGCTTTGGCGGGCGAGTGGATGTCATCCCGCGGGTCTTCCTGCGCGAGTTCGTTGATCTCCTGGATAAGTGCGAGCTCTATACCGAGTACGACCCGGCACAGGCCTATGCCTTCGATGCCGGAAAGGTAAAACAGGAACTGAACGAAGAAGAAGAGGCCTTCTTCGAGGTCGAGTTCTGAGGAAGAGATAGGATGAACGATAGGTGCGTGAAACAGAAGTTTGCAGCAGAGATCACCGACGGCGAGAAGGTGGACGACCTCTTTCTCCTCAAGATCTTCGAGGTGAAGCAGAAGAAGGACGGGAGTCCGTATGTCAGGGCTGAGATCGGCGATGTCACCGGCACGCTCTCGTGCTTTCTCTGGGGGGTGCAGGGGTGCGCGGACCAGGTCACAGAGACGGCTTCCTCCCTGCAGGTCGGCGCGGTCTACCGGGTGAGAGGGAATGCGAAGACCTACAATGGTTCGATGCAGGTCTCGGTGAACGAGGGGATCGCCGACTTTGCCGAACCGGTCCCTTCGACGCCCCTCGATCCAGAGGACTATCTCACATCGCCGGTCAAGGGCCTGGACCTGAAAGGCGGGATCTTCAGGATGGCCAACGAGATCTCGGACCCTGAACTCAGGCACCTGGTGCTTGAGGCGATCTCGTCGGTCGACGGGTTCTTCATCAAACCTGCGGCAAAGGGGAGGCACCACGAATACAGGGGGGGGCTTGCAGAACACACCCTTGAGACCGCCAGGATCGCACTGGCGGCCTGCGACGCCACACGGGTCGGGATCGACGCCGACCGCGACCTGGTCATCGCCGGCGCTCTCCTCCACGATATCGGGAAGGCTTTCTGCTTCGAGGAGCAGGGGCTCGGGTTTGCGGCGCGGCCCGAGTACGATCTCATCGGCCATGTCACTCTCGGGGTCTCCTACATCGCGCCGTTTGCAAAACGCCTGCCCCCTGAGAAGGCCGCCCACCTTCTCCACATCCTCCAGTCCCACCACGGCCCGCACGGCGAGGTGCCCTGCCAGACCCCTGAGGCATGGATGGTTCACCTTGCCGACCTGACCAGCGCCACCCTCAGGGAAGCCGCAGACGACCAGGCCGATCTCGCTCCAGGAACAGGGAAGAGAAATGGCTGGCGTGCGGGCGGCCCGGTCTGGCGCTTCGAGTGAGCGGTGGCAGGAGGGGAGTCTGGTCTCGATCAGGCGGGCTACCCAACAAAAGAGTAAATAACAGGCTCAGAACAGGACACTCTGTGGGATCGCTGCCTCATTGCCGCCCTGCATATTATATCCTCTGTCTGTGGGGGGGGTTCGGGGGTGCACCCCCCTGCTCGAGACGACCCCGCTCGAGACGACCCCGCTCGAGACGACGGTGAAGGTTCTGCGCTGAGGATGGCTGATCATTCTGAAAGAGTTTCTGTATTTCGTATATCAGGTATGGAGGATCCTGGGGAGGAGAAATCATCATACAAACTTCCAGGATAGATCGCCAGGATCATTTTCATGGTAAATCCTTTTGATGAATCTCTCTGGCGGAGGGTGTGCCGCCCCCCGGACCCCCCGCCGCACGATTGATCGAGGACGGCAGTCCCTCATGTTTGTCTATTGTGCCTTCCTGACCCTATCTTCATCTCGGGGGGTCCGGGGGCAGCGCCCCCGACACAAGAGAGGGGAAGGCGGATGAGTCGCGCTCACACCAAGAATAGGTGAGGTTTTCTACAAAGCCAAAAAAATCTTAATGGTTGAGGAGATCCTGGAGGATCCTGTTCAACTCTTCAAGGAGGTACGGCTTCCCGATACTCTTATAAAATCCGTACTTACCCGGGTTCTTGATGATCGGGTCATTGAGATACCCACTCGACACGATCACCCGCACCCTGGGGTCAAGTTCTCTGAGTTTCTCCATCGTCTCAAGGCCGCCCATCTTTCCCGGCACCGTCAGGTCAAGGATGACCCCGTCGAAAGGCTTGCCCGACTCCTGCGCTCTGGCGAACGCGTCCACCGCCGCCTCGCCGTCCTGCGCCGTCGCCACCGTGTACCCCAGATGCCTGAGAATGTCGCTTGTCGTCTCCAGGATCCCGACCTCATCGTCCATCAAGAGAATAGAGCCAGACCCCACGCCAGTGATCGCTACAGGTGTCATCTGTTCACACCCATCATTTACCGTTGCAGGCAAATAAATGGAGAACGTCGTCCCTTGCCCGGGCTCTGACGCCACGTCCATCCACCCGCCGTGGTTCTTGATGATCGGGAGGGCCATTGCCAGTCCGATCCCTGACCCATGTTTCTTGGTAGTGAAATAGGGGTCAAAGATGCGACCCATATACTCGGGCTTGATCCCCACACCGTGATCCTCCACCGAGACCCTGATATAGCGCCCCTTCGGGATCGGGATCGGATCGTTCCCAGAGACCTCCACCGGCCCCGCACCGATGGTCACCGTCCCTCCCTCAGGCATCGCCTGGTCGGCATTGATGATGAGAGCATGCAAGACTTGGAGGATCTGGGCGGCGTCGCCCATCACTGCCATCGGTTCAGGCTCAAGGGCGAACCGGCACTTGCACTTCGAGCCGCGCAGGGCATAACTCGCGGCCTCATGGACCAGGTCGGTGATATCGACCGTCTCCTTCTCAGGCTCAGAGAGATCTGAGAAACTGAAGAGCTGGCGAGTGATGTCTCCCGCCTTCATCGTCGCCGCTTCCGCCTCGGTCAGACGCTGGTAGACAAAGTCGTCAGGCGAGACCTTCATCTTGGCAAGATTGATGTTGCCCATCACTGAGGTGAGAATATTGTTGAAGTCGTGGGCGATCCCTCCCGCAAGATCAGAGAGGGAGAGAAGTTTCTCGGTCCTGATAAACTCCTCTTCCGCCTTCTTCACCAGGGTGATATCCCTGCCTACCACCTGGTATTCGGTGACCAACCCATTAGGGGCGGAGATCGCCCTCACAGTCCACTGGTGCCAGGTCTCCTCTTCGTCCTTCGCTTTCACTTTGCCTTCCACAGTGAAGTTCTGCCGTCCGAGATCAGGGTGCTCCCCGGCCGAGGGGAAGAAGTCGGCAAACCATTCTGGGAGGACGGCATCGATGGTGGAGGAGAGCACTTCCTCCCTTGAAATACCAAACGACCTGCAGAACGCCTCGTTGACGAAGGTCACCTTCATGTCGGGCCTGAAGCGGCAGATCCATTCGGTTTGGTCCTCAACCACCCCACGATACCGCGCCTCGCTTGCCTTGATCTCTTCCTCCATCCTCTTGCGCCTGGTGATGTCCTCGGCAAGGGTGACCACGCCCTGGAGACGGTCGTCGTCATCCCTGAGGAGACGTGCATTCCAGTGGAGAACCTTCTCTTCCCCGTCCCTGGCCTGGACTGTGAATTCGAGGTTCTCAACCGTGTCCGACCCGGTGCACTCACCTCGCACCACCTTCAGGACCTTCTTCCTGGTCACAGGGTCAGGGACAAGGGTATCCCAGATCTCGGCACCTCCGACCACCTCTTCTCTTGCATACCCGGTGACCTCCTCAGCCGCCCGGTTCCAGACACTCACTCGCCCCTCGCTGTCGGTGACCGCAAGGAGCATAGTGGCGTTCTCGATGACACTCTCCCTGAACGTGCTGAGCGCCCTGATATGCTCCTCCGCCTCTTTCCTGACCTTAACCTCAGCACGGAGCCGTTTGTTTGTCTCGGTCAGTTTCTTTGTCCGTTCAAGGACGATCTCTTCTAGGTGTGTACGATACTTTGCCAGTTCTTCCTCGATCTCAGTCCGCTCGGTGATGTCTATGAAGGAGAACATCATGCAGAGAGGGTCGCCTTCCTCGTCGGTGACCATACTCGCCGAAACACTGGCATGGAACTTCTTGCCTCCTTTTTTCTTCCCGACAAGTTCGCCCATCCAGCCCCCGTCTCTCTCGATCCGTTCAAGGACTGTCGCCACCTTCTTCTTAGGCTGCCAGAATCGTTCAAGGGGCTTGCCCGCCACTTTCTTCACCTCGTCATACCCCCAGAATTTGAGCGCCGAGTCATTTGCAAAGACCAACTCTCCTTCTAGGTCAGTGATGGTGATCGCGTTGATCGAAGAGGTGATGGCACTGTCCATGATCCTGAGTGCCTCCTCGATCCGCTTGCGCTCAGAGATATCGATCGCAGACCCGATCACCTCGGTGGGGTTCCCGTCATCGTCCCTGGTCACTCGCACCTCAAAGTGGAGCCACCGATATTTGCCGTCTTTGTGGCGCATCCTGAATTCAAGAACCTTATGGCCTTCTTCAAGGAGTGCGGGGAACTCATCGTCCTTGATCCGCCGGCGATCTGAGGGATGGATGGTGGTGTTCCAGAACGTCGAGTCATAGATCACCTCTTCTGGCTCGTAGCCAAGGAGCGCGGTGATATTTTCGGTCACATAGGTGATCAGGCCTGTGCTCCCCGGCTCTCGTGGCGGGTCAAGAGAGAAGATCATGACCGGGCTTGACGAGAGGATATGCTGAAGGCGGGACTTGGTCGACTCAAGTTCCATTTCCAGGATTCTCCTCTGAAGAGCAACCGAAGAGAGATTTACAAAGGTTTCGATGGTGGACTGGGCCTCCAGGAATGTATCGTCCCGCTGGACCAGGACCGCACATCCAAACAGGGTGTCGCTTCGTGCGATCCCGATCACGTGCACCGAACCTGGGATCCCGTGCATATACATCTCTGCGGTGGCCTTTACCTGTCCTGGAAGGAACGAGAGAGCTGCCTCGCGATCAAGGGTTTTGAGCACACCGTCGAGGAGACTATCGTACAAACTTTCAGGAATGGATATGGTCGACCCCATGCAACCCCGTGCCATGGAGTACAGCCCCTGGTTGGTGTCCTCGTCGACCCCTGAGACTGCCCTGAAGGTGAGCTTCTGCTCAAGACTATCGTACTGCGCCACAAATGTGAGCACCTCATCGAAGAAACTGCAGAGATGTTCGCCGATGAACCGGTAGATCTCGTCCTCAGGCGGGAGGTCGACGAAGCCCATCGCCGCGCTGGACAGGAAGGAGAGTTCCCTGATGTACTGGGTTTCCCGTTCTTCCACCTGTTTGCGGTCGCTGATGTCTCGCATCACCCCCATCACGCCGTCTGATATCCCCTCTTCAGCGTCATGGAGGGGGTTGATCCGCACCTCCATCCAGAGAGAGGTGCCGTCTCTCCGGGCCGCCTCGATCTCAAAGATCTTTGAGTAAACCGAGTCATCGTCAGGATCTCCAAACGGTGCCGACACTTCGATGGCTGCGTCGTGGAATCTGGCAAATGATTCTGGGGTGAGAAGATCGGCGATTGATCTGGAGATGATTCTTGAGCCTGGGATCCCGGTGAGGCGCTCGATCGAAGGGCTCACATAGGTGAACTGCAGGTCGGCATTCAAGGTGAAGATCACGTCGGTCGCGTTCTCGGTGATGAGCCGATAGCGGTGTTCGCTCTTCCTGAGTTCGTGTTCGGTCTCTTTTTTGGAGGTGATGTCGATGAGCGAGATGACCGAGAGGGCAGTGCCTGGGACCAGGGAAACGTTGACGATCACGTCGCGCGGGGATCCATCTTTTGCATAGGCGCGGCATTCGTAGGTCTTTGGCGTGTGTTCAGGGTCTTTCAGTCGAGCCTGATGGAAGTGCATGACCATGGCCTGGTCGTCCTCTTCCACGCACGAGAGCCAGCACATGCCGTCCTTGATCTCGTCTTCGGCGTAGCCGAACATATGGGAGAACTCACGGTTTGCCATGCAGATCCGCATTTCAGGTCCAAGGAGGAATGACGCGGTGCCGGTCGTCTCGAAGAGTGTCTGGTAGGTGACCTGGGAACGTTCGGCAGATTTTTGTGCAGTTTTGTTCCTGAGGTAGAGAGTGATCTCGTCGACGATGGTGAGAAGGAAGAAGGACGGAGTGGATACGTTCCGCTCTCCTTCCTGGTGCCAGATCGTCACCTCTCCTCTCTGCCCGTTCCCGATGTCGATAGAGAAAGATGTCTGTATACCTTTGTCCAGGTTACCTGTGGTCACCAGGAGGCGGTGTGGGATTGAGATCGAGAGGGCGTAGATCCATGGCACTGACTCGAAGATCATCTCCGCGCCCCGTGTGAGGGTCTCGTGCTCTGAATATTCGTCGTTGTGAAGGAGGTGCACGAAACTGTACAAGCACCTGATCTTCTTTGCCCGTTCACCTGCCTTGAACCAGTCTTCCTGCCACACCCAGAGGATCTCAGTGAGAGTTCCTTTGTCGGTAAAGATGCCGTTGACGATCCACCTGTTGTCCCCATTGTCGATCTGAAGTTGAGGATTGTCGACGTTGAGTGTCTGGAGTGCTGTTTTCACCTGCTCGGCGCATTCTGGTGGAAGAAAATCCGAGATTGACTGTTCTTCTCTCTTCTCAACATTAAAGAAATCGTAGAATGCCTCGTTTGCGGAGGTGATCCTGAAGCTGGGAGAGGTGGTGCAACAGGGGGCCGTAGACGATGAGACCAGTGCGTGATGACGCTTTTCACTGAACTTCATCACAGATTCTGCTTTCTTTTTCTCAGAAGTGTCACGGAAGAGGTCGATCCGCACTCCTTTGAGTTGCCCGTTCCTGATCAGGTGACTGGAGTAGGTCACTCCACGGGGGACTGGACCGGTGAGGGTCCATGTGGTACTCTCGGTGTCGCGTTCTTTTCGGTACACCGACTCGATCAGGTTCCAGAAGTTGGTCTGGTCCTCGAAGAGGGGGGAGAGTTCCGTCTCCAGCATCTCGAGGGCGCTGCGCCCGGTAAGATCCTCAGGCGCAAACCCAAACAACCTGCCAAAGATGTCGTTGGCATAGATGATCGAGCCTTCCTGATCGATGATGAGGACACCGTCCCCGCTCTGGTCCATGGCCAGGGAGAGGAGCGAGGTCTCAGAATCTGAGGGGTTTGACTTTGAACTTTCCAATGTATACCATCTCCCGTGTCAGAATAGGTTTTGATGACTAGCAATGCATATATGCCTTCTGTAATATGCAAATCCAGAAATGCCGCCTGATCAAGGTGGCGTGTGTGATATAATAATATTATTGGTGAGATAAAAAGAAGGTGTGGGTTACTAGATGAAGGAACACTCTCCACCTTATTTTACTGTGAAAGGGCAGCGATGACGGCCTCTGCGAATGCTCTGGCTGCCGCAGGTCCGTTGGCGGTCACGATCTTCCCGTCGGTGACGACAGATTCGTCCACGAGTCTGGCCCCACCTCGCTGCATCTCCTTCACCGAGGCCGGGCTCTTGAAGACGGTGGCGTTCTTCCCGTCCAGGACACCGGCGAGTGCCAGGATGGCCGGAGAGAGACAGATCGCGGCGACGACTTTTCCGGCTTTTGTGCACGCCTGCACGAAATTTTTCAGGTCGGCATCAGTCCAGAGGTGATCTTGCGATCCGATACCACCGACGACGACGATGCCGTCGTACTCCTCGGGGTTTAGGTCGGTGAAGGCTGAGGTGGCCTCTGCCGTGGCCCCGATCATTCCCTGGCAGGTGCCGACTCTGGTAGAGGCGACTACGGTCTCGATGCCTGCCTCAGAAAAGATTTGCTGCGGCACCTCAAATTCTTCGTCGCGGAACTTTTCGGGTGCGATTGCGAGTACGAGTTTCATAGCAGTAGTTAGGCGAGGGTCTTTCATATTTTTTATCGTGTGCATATCCCACCCCTATCCAGGGGTGAAGATCTCCTCGAGCGGAAGTGCTTCCTTCCTGAAATTCTCAACGCTCTCCTCGCCCAGGGGGTGTGCCGCTCCCCAAACCCCCCCGCCGATGAAGATTGGCGGAGGATTACGTCCCGTCTACATGGTCTTAACTCTGGAATGCATGGGTGCGCGATGAAAAACGCTGGGATCTCTTCATTGTCATCCATCGCGCTTCATCGGCGAGGATGAGGGCCGGAGAGTTTTGGGATACCTCCGTGTGTGGCGAAGAGTGCACGCATCCTGGGGGTCTCACCGGCGGCCCATCACTGCAAACGAGGCAGTGGTCATGGAGAGCACGTTCCCGTCCTGGTCAGAGACCTCACCGTCGGCGAAGGCGACGCGCCGTCCTCGCCGCACTACCTTCCCGCGGGCCTTGAGGGTGCCGTCCTGCACGCCTGCAAGGTAATGTGTCGTCTCAGAGATGGTAGCGATCCTTGTGTTTTCTTCAAGGACGGTGAAGAGGGCCAGCGCCATCGCTTCGTCGGCAAGGGAGGTGTAGACCCCGCCCTGCAGCCATCCGGCCCCGTTGCACATCTCTGGCCTGACCTCCATCGAGAGTTCGGCCTCGCCGTCCCCATATGAGACGGGGTCGATCCCCATCATGACAAAGAAGGGGTTTGCTTTCCGGCCTCTGGCCTTTATCTCCTCAAGATAACTCATATCTTTTCATACACGTCAGGGCGGGATAACCCTTCTCACCTGCGGAATATCTGGTCATGCCGCTCAGGGGGGCACCCCCGAACAGGGGTCTGTTCTGATCGAATTTTCATCTGGACGGCTATCTTTTCTCCATGCAGGATAAGGGATTCTGGTTGGTGTGTCTTCATATCTTTCATGCCAGGATCCAGGGCGGGTGAGGATTTCTCTACCGCCACAGATATGTAGAATCGGGTATCCCAGGGCTTACGCATACGAGATTGAACATGATCGTGGGTTCCAGGGGTGTTTGGATTTATGCTCCCCCTTCAGAGCAGGAGGCCACAGGGGTACGCCGCCTCATTGCCGCCCCCGCCTATTTTTTGGTCTGTGGAGGTTCAGGGGAGGGGCAGCGCCCCCGGACCTCTGGGAGTAAGATTGGGTTGGGAAGGCACAATCAATGACTATGAAGAGATTGTTGCTGTCCCACGCCTATCTTCGCGCGGGGGGTTCGGGGGGCGGCCAAGCCCCCCGCCAGAGATGGCTGTCTAGGGGAATTCTACAGAGCCATGAATTCAAACCATTATACAAACCCAAAGAGATGATTTTCAGGATCATTTGCATGGTAAATTCTCATCACAATTCAGACGGCAGCACCCTCTTCATCTTCATCCATCATGCCTTCTCGATCCTCTCTTCTTCCCGGAGATATGGGGGGCGTGAGCATCAGCACACTTGAGATGACCAAAGGTCTTCGATTGAGTTCTCTGCGAGAAGGTATGTGAAAGTGGATGTGTCTGGGATGGACAGAGATTTCTATCTCACAAGAAAACTCAAAGATCGGCTCTATAGAAATCCTCTGGATGTATCTCTCTGGCGAGGGGCTTAGCCGCACCCGGGCCCCCCACCCAAAGATGGGTCGTGGATTGCAACGCACGTGTCATGGTCATTGATTGTGCCGTCCCGGCTCTCTCTTCATCCCTGAGATCCGTGCGACACTCGCCCCCTGACATCGGGATTTGGGACAGTGTGATGATCAGGCGTGCCACTCTCACCCCCAGAATCTTCACCGCCGTCTCGTGCTGTGGGGTTGCACCCCCTGAACCCCCCATGATGATGAATGGCGGGGCCGGCGATGAAACCATATCTTCCAGATGCTCTGTCGCAAGGAAAATGGTTCCTCCCCATCTCGAAATGCTGCTCAAAGAAATTTTCATCCGTATGCGTGGGTCGGAGGTTCATACCCGATTCTACACAGTCCAGAGATTATCTTGCACTCGAAAAAACCGGTGAAGAAGATGACATCGCCGTTACAGGTATTATCACCAGGTCACGGCTGGCACCAGGCCGCGCCACTCATTGATGACCGCGGAGGTGGGGGCCGAGCGCGGTGCCAGGACGGTACTTCTCCGCGATTGCAAGGGCCGTCTCGCGCAGTTCACCGTGCTCGCGCACGCATGAGTCGGGCGGTGGTTGCTTCCTGAGGATCTGGGAGGTGTTCTCGGTGATCTGGATCAGTTCAGTTGCGATGACGGCATTGAGCCACAAAAGGTCTCTGAACATTTCTTTCTCTTCGGTGTCCATACTGAAGAGAAGGAAGTCTTCCCATATGGGTTTTGTTGAACCGCTGGCTCTGTGGCTCTGTAGAGCCCCTCAGGATGGCTCTCCCTGCAGGGGGCGTGCCTCCCCCAGTCCCCCCGCTAACCCGATTTGTCGGGAACTGCAATCCTCTTCATGCCCATTGGTTATGCCTTCCCAGTCCAATCTTGTTTCTAGGGGTCCGGGGGGTCAGTTCACACCAAGAAGTGGTGATGGTTTCTACAGAACCGAGAAATTGTGGATCTTCCCCTCACCGAGAATCTCCGAGTACCTGTGTTTTCGAACGCGTTACCGCCCACCCTCCCTCCTAGGAGGAAGATTGGATCTGGGGCTCTCTAGAGATCCTCTTGATGGAAGCTCTCTGTCGGGGGGTTTGCCGCCCCCCGAACCCCCCGCAACACGATTGGTCGATGATGGCAATCCCTCTTTATGGATTTTGAATATGCCTTCCCGACCCTATCGTGCTCTCCGGGGGTCCGGGGGCAGCGCCCCCGGCCAAAGGGGATAGGAAGGCGGGTGAGTTACGCTCACACTAGGAATTGGGTGAGGATTTCTACAGAGCCGGATCTGGAAAGCAAAAACGATGTTCTTGAGAGGATTGTGCCTTCCCCCCCCTCTCGTCTCGCAGGGGAGCGACAGGAGTTTTTCTACAGAGTAGATACACTCATGTACCTTGAAGAAAGGAAGAGTTCGGACCATGAATACTACCACGATGAATTCATAACAGACAGAAACGATTCTCTCTCCCGGCGAGACTCGTACCATAAATATTATTCATAAATAATATATTGTCCAGGGCTGATGAATGATATAGCCTCAGTTAGGAGTACCCTCAAAATCAGGGTGATGTTGATTGAGGCTCATCGGTGTTGGGCACACCAGTGTAGACATTTTCTCACGCTCCAGCGCAAGGGGGGCGGGAACATTCCTGCTCCCCTCTGGGGGTTTCAATCTGGATTTTGGGATCTTTAGAAACCCTCACCAATTCTTAGTCTGAGTGTGATGCACTCCCCTTCCTACCTCTTCGGCTGAGGGCTCAATCGAAAATTGAAAATTTTCTCGAACTTACTATCGTTCGTATCTCGAAGATCAAAGATCTTCTCACGCTCTTTATCACTCGCATCCCCCAGACCCCTGGGAAGAAGATAGGGTCGGGAAGACAGAATAGACGACCATGAAGAGAGTGCTGCTGACCTCGACCTATCGTGTTGTAGCGGGGCCCCGGGGGGCGGCCAAGCCCCCCCCGCCAGAGAGATACATCAAGAGGATTTCTATAGAGTCGAACCATGACTCTTCCGCACTTCAGCGTCCTTGAGCCCCACGTCCCTTCCTTCATGACGGACCACCTATGAGATGAGGTCGGCCAGAGGTGCGATCATACATCCAGCACTCTTTGCAATAATGCCCCACCTGCACACAGGCTTCACTACTCCCAGGATCAGGGAGATTAAGCGCCTTCTCGCGGTCAGGACAGCGTAAATGAGAGGTGCAGGAAAGAGACCGTGCCTAGAAGCCGAACATCTATAATCCCCTGGTGAGATAGATATGGGTACGAAGATATCCGCGGGGAATTTGTTTTGAAGTATATATTCGTTACTGGCGGCGTAATGAGTGGCCTTGGCAAAGGCATAACAGCAGCATCGATCGGGAGGATCCTGAAGAACCGGGGGTATCAGGTCACTGCGATCAAGATCGACCCCTACCTGAACATCGATGCAGGTACCATGAACCCTGCGCAGCACGGGGAAGTCTTCGTGCTCAGCGACGGGGGTGAGGTTGACCTTGACCTCGGCAACTACGAACGTTTTCTTGACATCGAGTTGACGCGCAACCACAACATCACCACCGGCAAGATCTACAGGAGCGTCATCGAGAAAGAACGGCGCGGTGATTTCCTGGGTGTGACCGTTCAGATCATCCCACACATCACTGACGAGATCAAGGCCTGCATCGCCCGGTCTGCAGAAGAGTTCGAGAACAACGGCTACGAAGCCGAAGTGTGCCTGGTCGAGGTCGGCGGCACCGTCGGCGACATCGAGTCGATGCCATTCCTTGAGGCGGTGCGTCAGATGCGCGGCGAACTCCCCGCACACGACACCGCCTTGCTGCACGTGACCCTGGTCCCTGCAGACACGATGGGCGACCTCAAGACCAAACCGACGCAGCACTCGGTCAAGGCGCTGCGCGAACTCGGACTGCGGCCAGACATCATCGTCTGCCGGAGCGACCGGGTTCTTCCGATGCACTCACGCCGGAAGATCTCTGAATTCTGCGACGTCCCGCTCAACGCGGTCATCAGCGCGGCCGACGCCTCCGACATCTACCATGTTCCGATGGAACTTGAGAAGGAAGGAGCCGCCAACGTCGTCCTCAACCTCCTTGACCTTGAAAAACGTGGGGTGGACGCCGAGTGGTATCGCACCGTCACCGAGGACTACACCAACCGGGTGACCATCGGGATCGTCACCAAGTACGGGATCGAGGACGTATATCTCTCGATCAAGGAGGCCCTCAAGCATGCCGGCCGCACCCTCTCTGCCGAGGTGCAGATCAAGTGGCTGGACGCAGAGACCTACGAACCTGCAGAACTTGCCGAACTCGACGGCGTCTTGATCCCTGGCGGCTTTGGCCAGCGCGGGGTCTCGGGAAAGGTTGCTGCGATCAGGTATGCTAGGGAGAACCAGATCCCGTTCCTCGGGATCTGCCTTGGGTTCCAGATGGCAGTCGTGGAGTTTGCCCGCGATGTCCTTGGGTATGAGGACGCGATCTCAGAGGAGTTCGGCGAGGGCACCCACGTGATTGCCCTCCTCCCAGAGCAGGAGAACGTCACCAAACTCGGCGGGACCATGCGTCTTGGGAGTTATCCGGTCGATCTGGTGGAGGGGACCACAGCCTGGGCCCTCTATCAGAAGAAGTCAATCACCGAGCGGCACCGGCATCGCTACGAGGTGAACCCCGAGTATATCGAGGAGCTGAAGAAAGGCGGGCTGGTCTTTTCAGGGACGAACGGGAACAGAATGGAGATCCTCGAACTCCCATCCCACCCGTTCTTCTTTGCGACTCAGTTCCATCCTGAGTTCAGGTCAAGACCGACAAGGGCGTCACCGCCTTATATCGGGTTTGTGAAGGCGTGCATGGAACACAAGAACCAGAAACACCAGTAAAAAGAGGTTGAGCAATGGTCAAGGTAGAGCAGTTTATCGAGCGTGCAGTCGAGGAGATCACACAGGAGGCAGGGGACGAGAAGGTCGTCGTCGCTCTCTCAGGAGGCGTGGATTCCTCGGTCTGTGCGATGCTGGCGGCACGGGCGATCGGGACGAACCTGGTCCCCATCTATGTGGACACCGGGCTGATGCGTAAGAACGAGAGCGACCGGATCTGTGAGGTCTTCGCTCCCCTTGGTGTGAAAAGAGTCGACGCCGCCGAAGAATTTTTTGCGGCGCTGAAGGGGATCACTGATCCTGAGGAGAAGAGAAAGGTCATCGGCGAGCGGTTCATCAGGATCTTTGAGCGCGAGGCAAAGGTCACCGGCGCAAAGTACCTCCTACAGGGTACGATCTATCCTGACCGGATCGAGAGTGAGGGCGGGATCAAGAGCCACCACAATGTGGGCGGCATGCCTCTGGACATGATGTTCGAGAAGGTGATCGAACCTCTGCGCGATCTCTACAAGGACGAAGTGCGCGAGGTCGCCGGCGGTCTCGGCCTTCCCGCAGAGATCCAGCACAGGATGCCTTTCCCTGGCCCTGGGCTTGCAGTGCGGGTCCTTGGCGAGGTGACCCCAGAGAAGGTCGCGGTCGTCAGGGAGGCAAACGCGATCGTGGAGGAAGAACTTGTCGAGCGTTACCAGCCCTGGCAGTGCTTTGCTGCGCTCCTTGGCCGGGGGACAGGTGTCAAGGGCGATGTCAGGTGTTTCGGTTGGGTCGTCGCGGTCAGAGCGGTGAACTCGCGCGACGGCATGACCGCCGACCCGCTGGAGGTGCCCTTCGACGACCTGGTCAGGATCGCCGGACGGATTGCGTCCGAGATCGCCGAGGTCTCGCGGGTGGTCTATGACATCACCCCCAAGCCCCCTGCAACAATCGAATACGAATGAGATGATGATGGTATGGAATTAGCAGAAAACTATCGGGAACTGGACGCGGAGTATTATATGCCCGCCTTCTCGCGCACGACCGAGATCGTGCGCGGGCAGGGGGCCCGCCTCTGGGATGCAGAAGGGAATGAATATATCGACTGTGTCGCGGGGATCGCGGTCTGCAGCACCGGCCACTGCCACCCAAAGGTGGTGGAGGCGATCTGCACGCAGGCGCATGAACTGATCCACTGCTCAAACCTCTTTTATGTCCCGCACCAGGCCGAACTCGCCAAGAAGATCGTGGAGATCTCAGGGTTTGCCGGTGGGAAGGCGTTCTTCTCGAACTCTGGTGCCGAGGCGAATGAAGGGGCGATCAAACTTGCTCGTCTTGCTACAGGCAGGAAGAAGTTCGTCGCCTTCACGCACAGTTTCCACGGCCGGACGATGGGGGCGCTTGCAGTCACTCACAAACCCGCGATCAGGGAGCCCTTCGAGCCCCTTGAACCTGCATGCACCTTCGTCGAGTATGGTGACCTCGACGCCCTTGAGCAGGCGATGGACGATGATACCGCTGGGGTGATCGTCGAAGGGATCCAGGGTGAGTCTGGGGTCTTCCCTGCGCCAAAGGGCTTTCTTGAAGGGATTAGGGAGTGTTGTGACCGCCACGGCGCCCTGATGATCGTTGACGAGGTCCAGACTGGAATGGGACGGACCGGGAAGTGGTTCGCGTTCCAGCACACTAACGCACAGCCCGACATTGTCACGATGGCCAAAGGGATCGCAAGCGGGTTCCCTATGGGGGCGCTTGTCGCCCGCAAGGGTCTGGAGTTCAAGGGAGGCGAGCACGGAAGCACCTTTGCCGGTGGCCCGCTTGCCTGTGCTACCGCACGGGCGACAATCAGCGTGATCGAAGAACTCCTCCCGTCCATCCCAGAGAAAGGGGCACGCTTTGCCGAGGGCCTCGCTGTCTGGGACCCCAGGCAGGTGGGGCTGATGATCGGGTTCACGGTCGGCGATCGCTGTGCAGAGGTGCAGCACTACTGTGCCGAACATGGGGTGTTCATCAACTGCGCGGCCGACGGGAACATCAGGCTCGTGCCGCCCCTTGTCATAACCGACGAGGAGATCGACACGGCCGTCGGTGTGATCAATGAAGCGCTCAATCGTTAGGCGTTGTTACGCGACTGCAGGCGGATACGTCTTTGCAAAGAGTGCGGAGGAGATCGCACGCGAGCAGGGGCTTTCAAGGGTGGCGCGGCTTGCAAGCAACGAGAACCCTGCTCCCCCCTCTGAGGCGGTGGTCGCTGCGGGTTTGTCCGCCCTGAAGAAAGGGAACCGCTACCCGCCGGCACGGCAGGAGGCCGTGGTCGACGCCCTCAAGAGGGTGCATGGCGACTATGCCTTTCTCCTCGGCAATGGTATGGACGGAGTGATCGAGACGGTGGTGCGCACCGTGGTGGAGCCTGGCGACCGCGTCGTCATCTCCACCCCGACGTTTTCCTTCTACGGGCTTGCTGCTGCAGCGCAGGGGGCAGAGGTCGTCGAGGTCCCACGCGAACCAGACTTTTCGGTCGATTCCACGCGGTTTATCGAGGCATGCCAGGGAGCGAAGCTCGCCTTCCTCTGCACGCCAAACAACCCGACCGGAAATGTGGTTCCGGTCGAGGTGGTCAGGGAGATCCTTGAGGGGACTGACTGTCTCCTCTTCCTGGACAATGCCTATATCGAGTTCTCAGACGTGGACTACCGCCCGTTGATGCAGGAGTACGACCACCTCATCGAGGGGCGGACGATGTCCAAGGCCTACTCGCTGGCCGGACTGCGCTTTGGATACGCTATTGTCCCTGAATGGCTCTCCCCCAATCTGGAGCAGGCAGGCACCCCCTTTGCCGTGAACTGTGTCGCCCTTGCTGCTGCTGAGGCGGCGCTTGCAGACCAGGCGCACATCGACGAGGCCGTGGCGCATGTGAGGCAGTGGAGGGAACGTTTCATGGCCGAGATCCCCTTCTCGGTCGCTCCCTCTGAGGCCAACTTCGTCCTCATCGATGTGGCGCCCATGACAGGGGACGAGGCGATGGAGCGACTGGCAGAAGGGGGCGTCGTCGTCAGGTCGTGCCGGAGTTTCCCTGGGCTTGAAGACCAGTATATCAGGGTATGCATCGGTGCCGATTGGGAGAACGAACTCTTTCTGGAGAAGGTCAGGGATCTGCAATGATGGTCGGGATCACCGGGACGCCGGGCACAGGCAAGAGCACGGTCGGCGTGGTGCTGGCCGGGCGTGGCTGTCATGTGGTGCACGCCACCGAGACGGTCGGGCCGTTCATTCTTGGGAAGGATCCTGAGCGTGACACCAGGGTCGTGGACGCCGAGGCGTGGGCGGCAGCCTTTGAACCGATCGACGGGGTGGTGGAAGGGCATCTTGCTCATCTTCTCCCCTGCGACCTGGTGGTGGTGCTCCGGTGCCAGCCTGATCTCCTGGAAGAGAGGTTGACCGCACGTGGCTATCCCCGCGAGAAGGTGCGAGAGAACGCGGAGGCCGAGGCCCTGGATGTCATCCTTATCGAGACGTTGGAGGGCATCTCTAGGGAGCAGGTGCTTGAGGTGGACGCCAGTGTACGGAGCCCTGAGGAGGTCGCCGACCTCATTGAGGGCTTCATTGAGGGCACGGTCGCCCCCTCTGTCGGGACGGTTGATTGGTCCTCTTATCTCCTGGAGGGGCTATGACCCTCGACCGTCTCCGCCCCTATGTTGGCGATCTTCTCTCCCCGGCGATCGCCGGGGCGGCCCGTCTCAATCTCACGCCAAACTTCTTCTCGGCCATTGCACTGATTGCAGCCTTCGCGGCTGGCGGTGCCTTTTACTTCGGCGAGATCGCCTGGGGGGTCCTGCTGGTCGCGGTGAATGCGGTCTTCGACGCCATGGATGGGGCGCTTGCCCGAGAACTTGAGGTCGCAAGTCTGCGCGGCGACTTCATAGACCATGTCGCAGACCGGTATGCTGATATCGTTATTATCACCGGGCTCTTTGCAGGCGGTGCGGCCTCCTGGCAGATCGGGGTCTTCGCCCTCACCGGGGTGCTAATGTCCTCGTACATGGGCACGCAGGCTCAGGCACTCGGGGTAGGGAGGTACTACGGCGGGATCCTGGGGCGGGCCGACCGTCTGGTGCTCCTGATCATCGCCGGTCTGCTTGACCTCATCTTTGCGGCGCCGGTGTACGGGCTGCCGTACCTCGGATGGCTCCTGGTTATCTACGGGGTGTTCGGGCATTACACCGCCCTGCAGCGGATCGTCTATATCTGGAAGCAGCTCTGATCTGTATTCCCTTTTTTTGGCTCTGTAGAAACCTCAGGATATTTCTCTCTGGCGGGGGACTTGCTGCCCCTCGAACCCCCGCGTGTCACGATAGGTCGAGGACGGCAATCTCTCTTCAGGGATTTTGAATATGCCTTCCCTGCTGCCCAATCTTCATCCTGGGAGTCCGGGGGCAGCGCCCTCAGGGAAAATCTGGGTTTTTTTCTCTCTCTAGTTCACTGATGCTCCTCGAACGGAATAAGAGTGGTGCCTAAGGCGTAAAATCGTAGATTGTACGCATCAAATTTTTCAAGGGGGATGATATATGCGGCCAGGAGAAGATATCCGCTGTCTGTCGTGATGACTCCACTGCCACTATCTATGCCAGGATAGCCGCTTGTCTTCTGCCAGCGGAGTTCTCCGTCAGGACCAAACACCACGATACAGGAATCGATGACAGGCTCGGTGAAGGGCGGGCAGGTGCGATTGTACGAGCATGTCCCAAAGGCAACGATCTCGCCGTCTGGTCCATCGACAAGCCCCTCGATCGTTACTTCTAATTCTTCATACTGGCGCTCCCAAATGATGGACCCATCGAGATCCATTTTTGTCAGAGTCCGGACCCACGTACGGTTGTGGAGCACGCTGCCGGCAACGATAAAACTGTCTTCCAGAGGGAAAGCGGCAAAGGTGTCCTTTGGCCATTGCTCTACAGAGAGGACGGTGCCGTCTGGACCGGTCCTGACGAGTGAATCTCTGGTAGTGATGAGGAGCAGATCCCCGGTGTCTGCAATGTCGGTCACCTCAATGCTGGTATCACTCTGGGAAACGACACAGGAGGTCTCAAGGAGTGGGACGCCGTCGGTGTCGAGGTGTTCGAGATAGATCTCACCCATCTGGTCCTCTTCGGTGCTCTGGTTCTCCAGAAATCCTGCGAGGAAGAACCCTCCGTCGACGGCGCGGGTGATCGCCAGAACCTCTGAGTCCTCCTCACGCGTGCTCACACGTTCCCATTGGAGCATGCCGTCGTCGGTATATTTTGCAGCCCAAGCTTTTCTCTGGTTGCTGCCGGTGACAACCCACCCGCCGTCAGGGGCGGAGACAGCGGCACGTGGTCTGCCATCTATACTGGTCGTCCAGCTGGTCGAGCCGTCCGGTCCAACCCTGACAAGGAGGAGCGCAGAGGCAGGATCGTCTCCTGGTAGGTAGGTGACGGCGTTGACGACCTGGAAGTAACCCCCCTCCTCTGCAGGGAGTAGAGCGATGGGGATGAGGTCGACGGTGCTCATCGGTGCTCTCTCCACAAATTTAGGGGCAGAGTCTGGCAAAGAGAGGGTTGAACCAGCAGTTGGGCATATCGATGTAAGTATGAGTGTCAGAAGGACGAATGAAGCGATCAGACGCATAGGGATTATCTGAGGTGTGAATAGATAAGTTTAGAGTTTTGTAGAAACCCCCAGGATAGAACTCTGTGGCGGGGTGCGTGCCGCCCCCCGAACCCCCCGCGACACGATAGGTCGTGGACGACAACTCCTTCGTCATGGTTATCTGTTCTGCCTTCCCGACCCTATCGTGGTCCCCGGGGTCCGGGGGCAGCGCCCCCGACCAAAGAGGGAGGAAGGCGGATGACGTACGTCTCCCCCACACAAGAGGTGAGGATTTCTACAGAGCCGGGATCAAAAAAAGTCCAGGCCCTCAGAACCACGCGTCCAGAGTCTTCTGTCCGGCCTTCATCCCCAGACGTTCAAGGGCGCTCTCCACCCTCCCTTCAGAGAAGGCATACTCCTCGCAGAGCATTTCCACCACCCCGTCGTGCGCAGGGCTCTCCCAGGAGAGATGGTAGTCTTCGGTGACCGGCGGGTCGAGGAAGAAATTGCGGATAGGTGTGGGGTCGAACTCAGGTGCCTTCTCCTGAACCGTCTCGGCAAACTTCCCCTTCTGCACGATCTTCAGAGCGGTCTTCGCCCCGATACCCCTGATCCCAGAGTTGAAGTCGGTCCCGACCAAGATCCCGATCTCGACAAGGTCCTCACGGGTGATCGCGAGCCCCTCCAGCACCCGCTGGAGGTCGATTCTCTCAGGCCGCACCGTCACCGTCCGGCCGCGCATCTTCCGTCTGCCTGAGATGGTGAGGTTCCTGACCAACTGCGGCGCCCCAAAGAGGAGGGCGTCATAGTCCTGCGAAGCCACCGCAGTGACGTCGCCCTTCCCCGCCATGAACGCCGCCTGCGCCTCACCCTCGCTCGGTGCCTGGACACATGGGATACCCATCAGCGAGAGCAACCGTTTTGCCGAGGCGATCATCCCGGGATCGATCCTGGACGAGGCCCTCGCCTGCTTGTAGGCCTCTTCCTGATCGCCACGCGCCAGCGCCTCTTTCCATGCCTCGCCCGCGGCGTCCCTCACTTCCCGCCGCTTCTCGATCGTCGTGCTCTTCAACTGGGGCGGTGCCCCGTCGAAGACATAGACCGGCCTGAGCCCCTTCTCCAGAAAGTTGACATTCCTGAAGAAGAGCCCAGAGAGATGGGAAGTGACCCGCCCCTCCCTGTCCATCAGCGGGGTGCCGTCTGGCTGCCTGATTATAGAGAGGAACTGATAGAGTGCATTGAAGGCATCGACTGCCACGACACCTCGCATCTCCTCGAGGTCAGTCTCCTCCCGGTAGTCCTTGATAATATCTCTGAGTGCAACGCCCATGGAAGATCACAAGAATAATTAGTTGTCTGCTCTTCTATCGGTACATCCTGCGGGTGAGTTCACTCACCGTCGTATCGATATGCTGGACAGTGTTATCATATTTCTGTGCCATCGTCTGCGAAAGCTCCTGCATGTTCACCCTCATCGTGCGCTCGCGCGAGACGATACTCTCCTCGAGCCGCCAGATCTTGTACCCAAGAGAGAGGAAGAGCCCGCCAAGAGAGAGCATCATCAGTGTCGTCGCCACTGCCATCGTCAGATCCTGCCAAACCCGCCAGATCAGCGTGAGGGTGGAGACCACAAGGAGAATGGTGAGGACGATATCGACAAGGACATCTCTGATCTCCATGCTTTTAGATAATAGAATACTATTAATTAACCTAACGATATTAGAAGAGGTCTGCAATGGATATCAGGAATAACGTCCCTCTGTTGGTGATGCCGCTTATGCTCATCCTTGTGGAGGCTGTCGGCATTTATCTCGCCTTGCCGATGCAGGCGGCCGGTATCGTCGCCTTTGAAGACCCCTCGTCGGTCGCAAACCCCTTCATATTCATCGCCCTCCTTCTTGGGTTCACCCTGGTCATGCTCGCTCTCATCAAACTTGGGGGTAAACGGGTAATCATGGGGCTCGTCGCTCTTTCGGTGTTCCTCACGCTCTACTTTGTCTTCTGGAGTCTTGGAGTGACTGCGCTCGGCCTTTCATCTATTGGGCTTCTTTTTGCTCTAGGAGGTGCGGCGATTGGGACCGCCCTCCTCTTCCTGTACCCCGAGTGGTACGTCATCGACACCCTCGGCATCCTCATCGCCGCCGGGGTCGCCGCAATCTTTGGGGTCTCCCTTGCGGTCCTGCCGGTGATCCTTCTTCTTGTCCTGCTGGCAGTCTATGACGCCATCTCGGTCTACAAGACCAAGCACATGCTCACGCTTGCCGAGGGGATCATGGAACTCAAGACCCCTATCCTCTTTGTCATTCCCAAAAGACGGAGTTTTTCGTTCAGACATGAAGGGATGGACCTTGGAAAAGAGAAAGACGAACGAGGTGCTTTTATCATGGGCATGGGGGACCTGATCATGCCCTCAGTCCTCGTCGTCTCAGCCCAGGTCTTCCTTACTGACTCGACCGTCCTGGGCATCTCGGTCCCCGCCCTTGGAGCCATGCTCGGTTCGGTGGGGGGGATGGCCGTGCTCCTCTATTTTGTCTTATCTGGAAGACCTCAAGCCGGGCTCCCCCCCCTCAACGGTGGGACGATCCTCGGTTTCCTCCTCGGGTGCGCCCTCGTCGGGGCGTGGGGCTGGCTCACGATAGTGTGAGAGGACGGCCTTGAGCACCTCTTTTACTCCCTTGCCAGTCTGGGCCGACATGGAGAATTCTGCCTCGCTCACCGCACCGAGGTCGGCCTTGTTGGCGACGATGATGATTGGCACCTCCACCCTGGCCTGGATGGTCTCAAGGAGATGGCGCTGGTCCTCAATCGGGTAGCCACAGTACTCGCTCGGGTCGAGGATGAAGACGACCAGGTTGGCGGTGTGGATGATCGCCGAGATCGCCTGCTCCTCAATGGGGTTGCGCTCCTCTTCAGGGCGGTTGAGCAGACCTGGAGTGTCGACGAACTGGATCCGTTTGCGCCCCTCGTACCGGTGGCCGACGATCACCCCTTTGGTGGTGAACGGGTATGACGCCACCTCGGGTTCGGCCGAGGAAACCCTGTTGATGAACGAAGACTTGCCGACGTTCGGGTACCCCGCAATGACCACGGTGAACTCGTCTTCCCTGATGTCAGGGAGTTTCCTGAGGACATTCCTGGCCTCGTTGAGGAACCGGAGGTCGTCGTCGATCTGATGGACGATCGAGGCGATCCTGGCCACTGCGCGTTTCCTGACCGCCGCGGTGTCCTCGGCCCACCTGATCCGTGCCCCCCCGTGCTCCCAGCCCATCCGTTTGGTGTGCATCGCCGCCCACCCGACGCTCCCGAGTGCCTTCTTTAACTCTTCGATCCCGAAGAGCGCCTCGACAGTGTCCCGATAGAAGGGCGGTTGCTCATCGAGGATCGGGAACGACTGGATCACGTGGACGAGGCGGTCATGGACCGAACTCGAGACAGCCCTGACGAATTCCTCGTTCGCGCGGTCTTTATTCATCTTCTTCTGCATTTTTTTCGCAGCACGTCTAAAGCTGCGGTCCAATACTTCGTCTGCAGTCGGAACGGTTGGTATTTTCTCAAAATCCACGGCACCCACAACCAAGATATCTATGAAGAGTCCTCTATTCTATTATGGATTTGTCCCTTATCCAGAAAGAGATACTTATCACTCTCATCACCCTGTATCATCAGCACTCACGTGCGATCAAGGGTGAGGAGATCGCAGAAGTTCTAAAACGCAACCCCGGAACAGTCAGGAACCAGATGCAGTCCCTCAAAGCGCTTGGACTGGTCGATGGCGTCCCTGGCCCGAAGGGAGGATACAACCCCTCAACCCAGGCCTATGCCGAACTCAACATCGAGGCGTATGACCGCGCATATATGGTACCGATCTCCAGAGGTGGTGTAGAGGTCGAGAGCGTCAACGTATCAGAGATTGACTTTACGACCCTCTGTCACCCTGACATATGTCACGCCCTCATCAAACTCCTTGGAAGTGTCAAGATGTTTGATATCGGTGACGAGATCACCGTAGGCCCAACGCCGGTGAACAAGATGCTTATCAAGGGCGAGATCTTTGGCAAGGACGAGGTGAAGAGTTCCCTGCTTATCTCGATCAGCGAGATGATCTCTCTGCCCAAGAAATCGATCAGGCACTATATGAGTTCCCCGCTCATCTCCCTGGCCCCTACCGACACGCTCAAGGACGCAGCCTCGATCTTTGCAAGGCGTCACATCCACGGCGCCCCGGTGATGGACGGTGATGATAATCTCCTTGGGATCGTGACGCTCAGCGACCTTGCCAAAGGTATCGACCAGGGACTGGATCCCTCGACGCCGGTGACCAGTACGATGACCTCTGACGTCGTAGAGGCTGATGCTGAGACCAAACTCTATGATGTGATCAAGCGCTTCAAGGAGAGAGAGATCGGGAGACTGATCGTGGTCGAAGACGGCAAACCGATCGGGATCATCACCCAGACCGATATTATCGGTGTCTTCTTGATCTAATCTTTTTAGAGCATGAAGTTCGTGCGGTGTTTTCATGAACCGCATGATATTTTCATCTCAAGTGATTTTAGAGAGCATACCATAAAAGTGTCCATGGGATGAGTCATTCATGACCTGGACCAAATTTTCTTTTCAGGAATTCTGACCACATATCTACGGGGAGCGAATGCTTCGAGGGGTACGAGATGTGCCTGAGCAAACTCTGTAGAATTGGTTTTGTAGAACCCCTCACTTATCGTGGGGAGAATGCGTGTCATCCGCCTTTCCTATCATCTTGCTGGGGGCGGCACGCCCCCCGCCAGAGAGATTTATCAAGAGGATTTCTACAGACCTGCAGATTCATATACCATCATAGCCAGGTGGAGAGCATGGGCGTCGACCATAGGTCACACCTTCTCGCGTGCCTTCTGACCCTCTGCCTCTGCGCTGTGAGCATGGCCCATGTCCCGGTCCAGGGAGGAGAGAACGACCACCTCGATCATGCGCTCCACATTGACGACCCAGAAAAGTCTTGGGTGGTCTACGACACCCTCCCACCAGGCGTCGGGGTGAAGTATTATCGTTTTGATCTAGAAGAGGGAGATGAACTCCGTCTCGGCCTCTTCGTTCCTCCAGACCACTCCACCGCCCTGCCAACGTTGGTGGTGATGGGGCCTGAGGTCGTCGGGTCCGGCACCGTGCCCGCTGACGTCGAGGTTCCTCCTGATACTGGTGTGATCGTCGTAGAGAGCCGCGCCCCTGCGCGCCCAGAGTATGAACCCTTCACCCCCTCAGCGCTCTCTCAAGTGGCTTCATACTCTATGGATGTCACAATCCCAGGCACATATTATGCTGCCGTCGCTGGGGAAGGTGGGAACTTCGGGCTCTCGGTCGGGTTCAAGGAGGAGTTCTCAGTAGTAGAATGGCTCACTGTCCCGATCTCAGTGGTTGGTGTCTACCTCTGGGAAGGGCAGTCCCCGCTCCTGGTCTTCGGCCCACTGGTTCTGGTCCTGTTTATCGGGGCCGTCACCCTTGCCCGGGCGCAGCGTCGTCTCGATATCGCCGGCTTCCTGGCTGTTGTCGCCGGGCTTCTATACATCGGCGGCGCGGCGATGATCCTTCTCCAGATGGGACTTGCCCTCATACAGACAGGGTGGTCTACTACCGCCCTCTTCACTCTCCTCTTCGTCCTCGCGCCGTTGGCTCTCGGAGCCGTCGCTGTCAGGGCAGGGATGAAGAGGGAGCAGAAGGGTTTTGTCCTGAAGATGACAGGTGTCGGGTTGCTCGGCCTCCTCCTTTGGGCGGGGTTGGTCCTTGGACCGGTTCTTGCCCTGGTCGCAGCCTTGACCGGCACGTTCAGAAGAGGAGGGTAACGGGATACCGTTATCCTCCTCTGCATCCAAGATCAGCAGAGTTATGACAGAGGCAAATCGACCCGATGTCCTGATCCTTGGTGCAGGGGGAGTGGGCCTCTCCCTTGCAGGGGCACTTGCCGGGGTCGCCCGTGTCACGGTGGCATGCAGGCCGCGCCATGCCGCAGCGATCGCCCGGGACGGCCTTGTGATGGAAGGAGTCTGGGGGGACTGCACCGTCAGAGAGATCGCCTGCATCACCGGTCCTGAGAAAGGCCTGCCGGCACCTGATCTCGTCATCATCACTGCAAAGGGATTTGACACCAGGGCAGTCTGTGAGGAGTACGCCGACCTCCTCAAGGGGAGAACTGTTGCGAGTCTCCAGAACGGGATCGGCAACGAGGAGGTCATCGCTGAATATGCTAGAAACGTCATCGGCGGTACGGTCACCACCAACTTCTCAGTGGTTGGCGATGGGCATGTGAGGGTGAAGAGCCAGAGCAGCCCGATGATCTTTGGCCACTGGTCAGGCCCTAACGTGGAGATGGTCGGCTGTCTCGTGGAGATGGTCAGGTCGGCCGGGGTTCTCGTCGAGGCCAGTACAGATATCAGGTCGGCAAAATGGACGAAATCCCTCCTGAACCTCTCGATAAATCCGATCTGTGCCCTCCTCTCGGTCCCGGTAGGGAAAGTGGCAGACTCCCGCCTGCAGCAGGTGATCAGAGAGATCGTCCGCGAGGCCTTCATGGTGATGGAGGCAAAAGGCGTCAGGACGGCCTGGCCGACTGCTGAAACCTACCTCGACCACCTCTTCTCGGTGCAGGTTCCCGACTTCGCCACCGCTTATCCCTCGATGTACTATGACATACAAACTGGGCGGCGGACCGAGATCGACCTCCTCAACGGTTATATCGCCGACCAGGGGGAGGTACTCGGGGTTCCGACCCCATACAACCGGTGCATCACCAACCTCATCAGGTTCAAGGAAGCAAATGGCAGGGAGTAGGGCAATAGTATAGAGCAAGATGCGGGATCGCACGCTCTCGTTACCTCCTGCTTCTTTTCTTTCCCTTCTGGTACAGTGGTAAAGAAGGGATGGCAGAGCAAGGGATCAAGTGTGGGCGCGATGGAGATTGTCTGACTGACTGATGGCTGTCCATTCTCCTCTTCACGAGGAGGGATCATGAGTAAGTGGTCCCTGAACCGCTCTCCCTCCTCTGTCTTTTCTTATGCCATGCCTCGATCTTCATTCCAGAAAACGATCGAGTTCAAAAACAAAACTTAGGAAATGGCCGTGTGGAATTTATATGGACAGTTATCTGATGGAAGGTGATTGTTTCACAACTGTGTCTGGAATAGGTGAGGATTTCTACAGACCCTGGGAAATCGGCTTTGTAGAATTCCTCCAGACAACCATCTCTGGGGGAGACTTGCCACTCTCTGGTCCCCCGCACGAGCGAGAGGTGGTGGACGGTAAATCTCTCTTTAGATTCATCGATTGTGCCTTCCTGTCCTCATCGTGCTCTTAACGTGGGGGTAGGTGGTTGAATCATACTCAAACCAAGAAAAAGTAAGAGTTTCTGGCCTTGTAGAACCCCTCGCCAATTCTCGGTGCGAACGCGATTCAACCGCCTTCCTCCACCTTCCTCCATCTTCTCGCCGGGGGCAGCTCCCCCGGCAGGAGCGTAAGGGGAGGCGATGGATGCATGGTTGCACTACAAAGAGGTGAGGACCTCTCAACTATCATCCTTCGTGATCTATTCCGAAGGGGGAGGACTGGAGAGTTTTGGGATGACTTCATCTATTACTATCGTCTCTGGGGAGGAGGATCAGAGAGTTCTGGGATACCCTCATACAGTATGCCTGAGGTGTGCTCTTAACCCATCTCCAATACTCCCCAACCAGGATAATAGATGCACCACCGCAGGGTACATGGGTTTGATATAGGTGTGTCGAAGATTGGGGAGTGTGCGGGCGGCCAGGGAGGGGTGTCCGCGGAGGTGTCGAGATGACATGGTATAGCATCGGGAAACTTGGGAAAGAGGAACTTGCCCAGCGGAAGTTTGGACCCCCGGTGAAGACAGGCACCGGTGAGGCTACCAAAGGAGCGGCGGTCCCGGCCACGATGGAGGTCATTATCAGGACTGAAACCAAGAAGCAGGAAGGACGCTGGCACTGGCACTGGTAAAAGGGCTGGCGTATTCATTTTTTCTAGGGGTGAGGGACGATTGCCTGATCCCCACCATTTATCTATTAATGCGCATATGAGTACTAATTGTATGCCAGGAATGGATGGAACAGGTCCTCTTGGACGAGGACCACTGACCGGATGGGGACTTGGCCGGTGCAGGCCGGTCGCTCCCACACCCACTGCAGAGACTGACGAAAACGCAGCACCAGCACAACCCGCACAGCCTCAACAGAGTGCTGCCTATTACGGCCCCGTTCGTGGGGGTTACCCACAGGGTGCCGTCTACGGCCTTGGGCGCGGTGGACTTCCACGCGGGTGCGGCCGCGGCCGCGGATTTGGCGGCGGCCGAGGTCGCGGCTGGCGCTGGTGACCGGGGCACTGCACGCCCCTTCTTCTTTTTATCGATACAGAGAGGAATCTTTTTCACCAAGCAACCCCCATCTCCGGATGATGTACCGCGTCATCCGCTGTCCGGGGTGCTTCACCTTTACCTATGTCGATCCGTACCAGCACTGGAAGCTCTGTCATGTCTGCGGCGAGGTGATAGACGCCACGCGCGCACCTGTGTATCTCGAAGTCATTGATCACCAGGACGCGGAAAGAGTCGTCTGCCAACTCCAGGACTATCTCGAAGAAACATGCAGGGAAGATCTCGACGCCGCAGAGAAGAAAAAAATTCGTTCGGAGTATGCTCGTTGGGTCAGGAACCGGATTGACTGAGAGCGTCGAAGGTCTGAACAGTTTCCTGAATCATTCACGACGCACACGGCATGTCTCAGGCATGCTGCATGAGTCTCGCTCGCCACTGTTTTACGTGCCTGCTCCAGGAGGCCATCCTCTCACGCGCCCCACAGTCCGGATGACATGATTTTTCGCGGTGCCGAGTCTGGAGAATCAGACATGAACCTGAAGATCACACATACTGGGAGGGCATCCCAAAATTAACTCTTCTACCCTTCGCCTTCCAGAAAGATGGCAATGAATGAAGGTGGGGAAAGTCTCACCTCTTCGTTGCGCACCCATGCATCCACCCATTGCCTTCCGACACCACAACGCTTGCGTCGGTGGCGCTGTGATGGCAATAGGGACAGGAAGGCAGAGAGAAGACCATGGGGACAGGATGACAGGATGCGGGCCTCTGCTTAATCTTCATCAGCGAGGGTTAGGGAGCGGCCCGCCCCCAGGTGAAGAATAGGGTTCTGAATTTCTGGAAGGAAGCACCTCGGTTCGAGGGGATATTCAAGCCTCTGAGAGTTCTGGGATATGCTCTGGATGAACATTGCTCTGGACGGCACCTCAGCGTGCAAGAAGATCGGCTCTGTAGAAACTCTTGTCAATTCTTGGTGTGAGCGTGACTCCCCCGCCTTCCCACATCTTTGGCCAGGGGCGGTAAGCCCCCCGGTGGAGGAGAGCGTTTAGAATTTCTGGAAGGAAGCACTTCAGCTCGAGGAGAACTTCAACCCTAGAGAGTTTTGGAATGACCTCAGAGATAAAAAAACGCCCAATGAGTGCTCAGGAGCTCTGCCTTCCCAGCCCAATCTTCATACCGTGGGTTCTGGGGGCTCCGCCCCAGGAACCCCCCATAGACGAAGATAGCCGAGGAGCGGCGGTTGAACAGGACATTCTCTGTTGCACTGTCGCGAGGATCGGGATCCGTCTACCTTCTGAAACGCAGCTCTGAGCAATTATCATGGCATATATTCGGCTCTGTAGAAACTGTTAATTCTTGGTGTGAGCGCGACTCTCCCGCTTTCCTATAATCTCTTGCCTGGGGCTCTGCCCCCGGACCCCCGGGATGAAGATATGGTCGGGAAGGCATCATGGGCAACTGTGATGAGAGTGCTGCCCCCCTCGACTTATCGTGCCGAGAGGGGTTTGGGGGGCAGCACGCCCCCCGCCAGAGAGATGCATTAAGAGGATTTCTACAAAGCCAAAAAATTCCAAAAAAATAGGTTCTTCAAGAGAAAAATCGGATCCATCTCACCTGCACCCGGTCTCTCCCGACCGCCGACCCCCTTCCTTCACCAGCGCTTTCCGCACTTTGGACAGATCATCGTCACCTGTCTGCCACAGTTTGGACAATAAACTCCACGACGTTCAGAATATTCAAGGGGGCGGCCGCAGCGCCGGCAGAAGACCGGCGCCTCATACCCGCATTCGTGCCGAATCATCACTCCAGATATTGATAGTGCCTGACCAAAAGATTTCCTTTTCCTCGGTTGGCCACATCTCCGGTGAAATGAGTGAGTGGGAGACCGTCAGGCCCTTCGACCTCTCCCTCTTTCTTGAACGTCGGGGGCATCTCTGAGACACACCCAAGCACCGTGCACTTTCCTTTGGTCATGTTCCCGCAAGGACGCGAACAGTCGCCATGGATGGTGAGATACCCCCCCTGCATATCGACACCAGGCATATCACCGCAGTTGCCGTGGACGACCACCTCGCCACCGAAGAGATGCTCGGCCGTGAAGTCTCCGGCATTCCCGAAGACTTCCACCTTCCCGCCTCTCATCCCTTTCTTCTCGCCCCGGTATCCTGCAGCGCAGTAATGACCCACATCGCCGTGGCAGATGATCGCGCCGCCCTGCATCTCTCGCGCGAACCACCCGCCGGCATCTCCCATCACCTCGATGGTGCCCGCGGCCATGAAATTCCCGCAGTGCATCCCGACATTGCCTTCGACGGTGATCCGCCCTCCGTCCATATACTCGCCGATCCTCTTCACCCTTGAGGTATCGCCGCGGAGCACCACCTCGACCTCGTTGACCGAAGTGGCCGTCCCCTCTACCTCGACCTCGAAGATCTCGTCGAGACGGCGCTCCTTGTTCCCCTCCCAGACCGTGAGGTCGTCGGTCCCCCACATCAGGAAGGCGGGGTTAATCTTCTCGGCCTCGATAGGGATGTGCGGGTTTGTGCGCTCCTTCATCGTCAGCACAATCCGCATCATATCGTCGCCTCCGTCTCAATCCGCAGATTCCGTTTGAGATACTCGTCCTGGACCGGGTAGTTGCTCATCCGCACCGAATACCAGTGGTTGAACATCTCGGTGAACTCAGGGTCATGGCTCATATCATGCTCTGGACTGATCTTTGGGTCGACCCAGATGGTCGTGTTCTCGCCATGGACCAGGATCTCGCCGTCCCGCGCCACTGGGCGGCCCCGCTTGACAGTCCACCGGGTCTTTGAGAACCCGTCGATGATCTTCTGGTACTCCTGTGCCGGGTCGATCTCGCCGACCTTCAGTGGATAGACCGCAATGTCGGCCTCGGCCCCGATACCCAGGTGACCCTTCCCGATCCCGGTGATCCCAAGGGCCTTTGCCTGCCCAGCCCGTGTCATCACCGCGATTTCGTTCCAGTCCATCTCGCGCTCCAGCGCCGGGAGGATGACCCTGGACTCGGTCCTGCGGTTCACCGTCGCAAACTCGGCGTCCCGGTACTTCTTGCTCATCAGGAGGGCGATGATCTCGGGGTACTTCACGAACGGCGCACCATTCGGGTTGTCGGTCGTGAGCAGACACCGCCAGGGGTCTTTCACGAGCAGGGCCAGTTCGAGCCCGATCGACCACATGATCGAGTTGACCAGGTTCTTCTTCCTGTACAGCACCGGGATGATCCCTGACCCGGTCTCCAGTTCCACGTCATGGTTGGACCACTTGTTGTGGTGGAGACGGTAGAGGTTGAACTCCATCGGGCCGTCTGCGGTCATCGTGGTGGTCTTGCCAAACATCACCTGCCCCATGTCGATGACGATCTGGGGGAGGTTGTTCACGGTGTAGGCCACCGGTTCGGCCTTCGAGCAGAAGGTCTTCCAGTCAGACCCGCCGTAACTGTGGAACTGGACATGGGTGGCATAGAGACTCTGCCGCGTTTTGTTGAGGTCTGGGACCAGGTTGAAGGTCCCGATCGTGCAGGCATAGTTACCTGGCGTACCCAGGTTGTTGCAGTGAAGATGGACAGAGTGGGGGAGCCTGAGCATCTCACAGGCCTGGATCATCGCCTCGATGATCTCGGCCGGCGTCACCCCGAAATGCGGGACCTCGTCCTTGATACAACTGATGTCCTTGCCGTAGCCCCAGGCCTCGGTCCCGCCAGGGTTGGTCAGTTTGATCCCGAACCCCTTCACCGCCGAGAGCGTCCACCCGACGATCGCGGCCACCCGCTCGATGTCACCCTCGGCCACCGCCTTCATCACCGCCCAATTCCCATCGAAGAGAGTGTTGGCCATCATGTCCTGGAGAGGCGTGGCCGAGAACTCCTCGTGGGTGTGACGGGCCTCGAGGGGCGCCATCGCCCCTTCGAGAAGGGTGGTATAGCCCATGAGGGCATAGCGGTACGAGTTGGCGTACGTCGTCGGGACCGAATAGCCGGAAGTGGCGTGCTTCACCCCTCGGCGCACCTCCCGCCCGGCCCGCATGTCCTCAGGGCTCATGTAGCGCCCGAAGTTCACCTTGGTCCCGCAGACATGGGTGTGGGAATCCACCCCGCCGGGCAGGGTGAGGCAGCCCTCGGCGTCGAGCACCGTCGCCTTCGGGCCGACGTCCTCGACGATATACCCGTCCTTCACGGCGATGTCCATCACTTCGCCGTCGATATGGTTGATTGGGTCGATGACATAGGCATTTTTGACCAGTAACTCACTCATGGATGTCTCACCTCCTTGACTTTCTCGAATATTTTGCCGATGATCTCGGTGTCGGTCGGGTAGCCCAGGTCCAGGAACTTCTTCACATGGATCGGCACCCCGTCCATCCGGTAGGCTGTGCCCGGGGCGTCCATCCCGGTGACCGCCGTCGGGATCTGGCACTTGACCAGGGGGGTGGTCATGGTGTGCATCGGGTCGATGAGCACCGTCGGGATCGAAGCCAGGTGTTCGAGGCACTTCTTCGGGAAATGGGCTCCAGGATCACTTGCCACGATGAGGGCGGCATCACACTCTTTCCTGGCCATGAGGTCCACTGCCGTCGTCTCGCCAGGGTTGTAGAAGGCGATCTGCCTGGAGAAGTCGACGGCGTACGGGTACCCGGTCATCCAGGTAAAGACTTCGTTGGAACCATAGACATTGTAGTGCCCGCGCAGGGGGGTCAGCGTGAACTTGGTGTGCCGGTTCAGTTCGTCGACCAGTTCGATGGCGTTCCTGACATTCTTGTACTTCCCTGGTGACATCGTTAGTCCGACGCCGAAGAAGAGGGCGCCGAACTTGGCCTCTTTGCAGAGCGCAGCGACCCTGAGGAGCTGCTCCTTGGTCACCCCGGCCACCGTTGGCGGGACGACGTCCTCGCGTCCCCGCACGATCGCCCGCAGCGCTGAGAGGACCGCATAGTCACCGCCAGGCTTCACCTGCACGAACTCATCGGCGATGCTTGCAGTCTCGGTCTTCCTGACATCGACGAGGATGAGTTTCCTGTCCCTGAAGGCGTTCTCCAGGAAGTAGCCGTCGGCATAGGTGGTGTACCTGCTCATGTGCCGCGGGTGTGCCTCGGTCGGGTTGCACCCCCAGTAGACGATGAGGTCGGCACGGTTCTTCACCTGGCCCAGGGTACAGCCAGGGTGGCCGACCTCCTGGATGGCCAGGATGGAAGGCCCATGACAGACCGAGGTGGTCGAGTCGATCACCCCGCCGAGGAGTTCGGCCATTGAGACACCAGTCCCCTGCGCCTCCCCCTGGGTGCTCGACCAGCCGTACAGCAGGGGGCGGTCGGCATCCAGGAGGATCCCGGCGGCGTACTCGATCGCCTCTTCATAACTTGCATCGCGCCACTGCCCGCTGTCCCGCATGATCGGACCCTTGAGCCGGTGCTTCCCGGCATTCATCAGTTTGTGGCTCCCAAGGGTGCAGGCATTGTCCACCCGCACCACCTCGGTCCCCTTGGTCTCGATGACAAGGTCGTCGCAGAGACACCCGCAGAACGGGCAGATCATATCTTCGTGGATCATTCTTCATCCCCTCTGTAGGCGAGCCCGCCGACCGCTTCCATCAGTTCGGTCTGGCTCTTTACCTCGTCGTCGGTCGGTTCCAGGTCCACAATACAGGACTTGAAGTCAGGCATCCCGGTGGCATGTGTCTCTGTATCCACGACAGCGTTGGCATACGGTCCCATTGGGACATAGACCGTCCCCCGTGGGATCCCCTCGTTCTGGACCGTGGTGAGGACCACCTCACCTGCAGGCCCGCGGACGAGCACCCGCTCCCCTTCCTCCAGGTCGAGGTCCATCAGGTCCACGGGGTTCATCATGCAGATCGAGGTCGCTTCCATATATTCAGGCCGCGCCTTCACCTCCAGTCCCTGCCCCTGCGCTACAGTCCGACCGGTGTTGAAAAGGGCCTTCATGCCTTCCCCTCCTGCGTCCCTTCGGCAACCCGCGCGATCGCGATGGCGTCGGTCGGACAGACCTCCTCGCAGGTCTTGCAACCTGTACACTTTTCGTCATGGATCACCCAGAGATTGCCGTTGCGGATCTTCATGATCACCTCATCGTTTGCCGACGTCCCGGTCGCCCCAAGCTGCGGGTCGGCCTCTTTGTTCACCGGACAGGCTACGACACAGTTGCCGCACCGCACACATGCCTCAGGTTTCACCGTCACCTGGTACCTCACCGAGATCTCGGTCTGGTCGCGGTGCTGCGTTTCCAGCACTCTACCCACGTCCAGGACGTCTTCAGGGCAGGCCTCCACACAGAGGCCGCACCTGATGCAGTGACCTGGATAAATGTGCGGGGTCCAGGTCTCCCCCTCGCGGAGCACCTCGATCGCCCCCGGTGTTGGGCAGATCATCATGCAAGAGAGGCAGTGAGTACACTCTTTCCCAGTGAGGGCCGGGTAACCCCTGAAGTACGGGGGATCGACGAGGGGCGCCGTCTTTGCGAAGAAGAAATTCTTGAGCCATTCGCCCCTGATGAATTCGCGCAGATACCAGATGATCGAAAATCCCATGTCCTTTTACCTCTCGTTGCACGCAATGCAGGGGTCAGAACTGATGAACGTCGAGGTGACGTCTGCGATCGAGATGACACCCTTGAGCATATAGTGGGTGCAGGCGTCGATGTTCATGATCGACGGTGTCTGGATGGCGATCTCCTCGACCCGCCCGTAGCGGTCGGCCCTGATAAAGTAGGTAAGTTCGCCCCGCGGCGCCTCGCCCGAATAGCGGACTTTACCGCCTTTGCACTCGCCGCCGCCGCGCACCGGGCCTTCTGGCATCATTGCCAGAGCGCGCCTGATCAGCCCGATACTCTGCATCAGTTCCTCGAACCTGACCATAATCCGTGCATAGTTGTCTCCTTCTGTCCTGACCACTGGTTCGAAGCCGATCTCTTGGTAGGTCGGGTGGTTGCTCCGGCAGTCCACCGCAATCCCGCTTGCCCGAGCCGTCGGTCCGACGGCATGGGCCTCAAGAGCCTCTTCTTTTGTGAGAATACCGACACCCTTGCTCCTGAGAGCGATGAGAGGTCCGCCGGCGAACATCTTGGTGTAACGCCTGAGGTTCTCTTCAAGCCGGTCGAGAGTCGCCCTGAGGGTTGCAGCGTCTTCCTCGCGCAAGTCGTAGCGCACCCCACCTGGGATCATGTACGCCGTGTTCACCCGATTGCCGGTGATCATCTCGAGCATGTCTAGCACATACTCACGCTCGTTGAGGAGGTACATTGCCAGTGTCTCGTGCTCGATGGTGTAGCAGTACGAGAAGTTGGCGATGAGGTGACTTGCCATCCTGTCGAGTTCGTTGACGACCACCCTGAGGTACGCCGCCCGTGGCGGGGGTGTGATCTCGGAGATCGTCTCCATCGCCTCGATGAAGACCATATTATGGACGACCGAGCAGATCCCACAGACCCTTTCGGCAAGGAACATCACCTCCTGCCAGGGGCGGCCTTGCATGATCCGCTCGATCCCCTTCTTCATGTAGCCAAGTTCGACCTCGGTGCCGATGACGTGCTCTCCTCTGGTCTCGCACTTGATCCTGACCGGTTCCTTCCAGCAAGGGTGGACCGGACCGACCGGTATCGATACGTCGACCGTTTTTTTCATGGTTTTTTCTCCTCGTAGTCTGCAAAGATCGTCGGTGCGAGCGAAAGGACCGCCCTGATAATCTCAGTTGGCCGGGGTGGGCACCCAGGGACCGAGGCGGCGATTGGGATGTGTTTCGAGACCGGCGGGTTGACATACCCACCTTCTCTGTTGAAGACACAGCCCGACACCGGGCAGTTGCCGATGGCAATCGCCGCCTTGGGCTCGGGGATCTTCTCCCAGACCTCTTTCAGCTTGTCTTCCCACTGGGGAGTACAACACCCGATCACCAGGAGGATGTCGGCTTCCCTTGGGTTGTTGTGGACATAGATCCCATACTGTTCGAGGTCGTACCTTGGGGAGAGGCATGCGAGCACCTCGATATCGCAGCCATTGCACGACCCAGTGTCCACGTAGGCTACGTGGATCGAGCGCGATCGCACGGCGTTTTTGAGTTTCTGGAGCAGGTCTGTCATGAGGTGATCACTTCCTTGAGGGCTTTCTTTCCTTCTTTGACGGCGGTTTCAAGAGGTGCTCCATCGTCGACAAGATCACGGGCCTTCTCATATGCGGCCTCCATCTCTGAAGGTGTAAAGACGGCGATATTCTCGACGAAGAGTTCGCACCCGAGGGCGTCGGCCAGGGCGTCGTCGCTTGCTGGGGCTGCACATCCAACCTCCCAGCGTGCCGGCATGTTTTCAAGGTTGGACATGTCGAGGCGTTCGATGAGGTGGCGCCTGAGCACCTGTCTTCTGACACCGAGGCGATCGGCCATTGCCTTCACAGTCCGGTCCTGCCGCGGTCCGACGAGAATATTGTATTTCAGGGGACGGAGGTCTTTTTCATAGAGATATTTGGTCATAGAACCCCTCCTGCAACAAGGAGACCATATAGAAGGAAGAGGCCGACACAGACCCAGAGCAGGGCCATCTCAACCTTTTTTGTTCTCTGTTCGTTCCCTGACCAGAAGAGTATCCCCGCCGCTGCAAGGAAGAGTGCGGCGGCGATGGCGGTCAGTGCGAATGAAGGGTGACGGACGGCCTCGATGACAAGGATGACACCGTAGACCGCCGCACCTGCGGCGATAGCGTTTCTGATCATACTCACACGATCACCCCCATGAGGAGGACATAGACAACGATGAGCCCAGCGGTCCCGATCTGGATGGTGACGGTGTCGAAGGGAGAGAGCATCGGCGAGAGTGCGCAGATGAACGAAAGGGAGAGGAGCAGGAGCACCATCGCCACGGCTGCAAGGAGCAGGGGCATCGGTCCAAGGAAGAGGACGATAAAGGCGTATAGGAGGACGAAGGTCTTGAGCCCGAAGGCTGCCTCCAGTCCGGCGCGCCAGACCCCAAAGTGCTCGGTGACGTTGCCGCTGACGATCTCTTTGCTCTCGATGACAGCGAATGGACTGTAGTGCATCTTTGCCAGGACGACGATGTACAGGGCGATGGCCGCTGGGAGTGCTGTAAAGAGGAGGGGACCGTGGGCCGCCTGCCATGCCTGGATGTCTGAGATCATCAGAGACCCAGTGATGAGGTATATAGCGGCGATCGTCGCAAAGAGCGGGATCTCAGAGGCCGCCGACATCACTGACCTGATCGCCCCAAACTTCCCGTATGGCGACCCAGAGGAGAGGCCAAGGCCGTGCTCTACGATCTTGTGGAGCATGTAGACGGCGAAGAGGAGAAGAAGACTCCCTCCGGTGAGGAGGACGAAGAGGGCGGTGCTCCAGACTCCTATGGCGATGATTACGACTGCCACGAAGAGCGTCTGGCTGGCGGTAGCCGGGATCCAAGTCTCTTTGAAGGAGAACTTCAGCACATGAAGGATCTCCTGCCAGATCGGGGGGCCTGGCCGGCCCTGTATGCGTGCGATCGCCTTCCTATGGATCCCGTGGAGGAGAAGACCTACAAAGACCGCGAAGATGAGATATTCGATCATGTCAGTATCCTATGAACGGGGTATCCCCCTCTTCTTTTTCTGCTGCGTTCCACCACAGGCCGAGAGCGACAAGGAAGAACGGAAAGGCGACGACGTTCAGCACGATCGCGATCCATGTCTCGATGAGGCCAAGCCGCCACCCTGCCGAGGCGGCGACGCAGACCATGGCCGCCGCCACCGTTACTGCACCTGCTGTCTGTTTTTTCATTGTCATCACACCGTCAGGGCGATCTCCACCACTCTGAGGAAGAGGAGGAGAGAACTCACATGGATCATCAATACGTAGGGTGCCCCTGGCGCCCTGGTGATCTCAGCCTTCCCGATGTAGAAAGGCGCCATTCCCTCCCCCATCACGCCGACCACAAGGAGCATCTTTGCAAGGAGAGGCACCGCCCCGGCCCCGGCGAGTTCCCAGATCGAGAGGGTGCCGGTCGTTGCAAGGGCGATCGCCGCACCGCCAAAGAGAGGCACGGTGGCAACCATCGCCACGATCCCGTATTGGTAGGCTGCTTCAAGGACGTGCTTGTTCTTCACTGCCGCCACGATCCCGATGTTCGTGATCCCGATCATCGAGCTGAAGAGGGTGAAGTTGAAGAGGTCGCCTGAGATCATCGCCCCGAGGGTCGCAAGACCGCAGGCGATGGCCATGAACCGCTGGAAGCGGAGTTGTTCTGGCGGGATCTTCTTGGCGTAATATGCGTCGCCGCCAAAGACGATGTCCACCGGCTTTTCTGGGCGGCTGATGATCGCCAGCACTGTGAAGAGGAGGGCGAAGACGAAGAGCACCGCGGTGTATACGCTGAAGTAGTTGACGATATCGCCGAACTCGACAGCCAACAGTTCCGCTCCTTCGATTGGGAGATCAAACATCTCGACCACCTCGCATTGTGCCTACTAGTGCCATCTTTGCCATCACCTTGAGGAGAATTCCGCCGCCTGCAGCCATCACTGCAAAGAGCCAGTACTGCGGCGCGAGCATGAAGATGAAGAAGGCGGCGATCCAGAGGGCCCACGAATAGCCTGAAGCCGTCTCGATGATCTCGAAGGCCTCGTCGTGTCCCTTACAGAAGAACCAGAAGAGGAGGCCAAGGCCCGCCACTGCACCGCCAGAGAACCCTGAGAGGACAATCCCGTAGATGACAAGGACACCGCCAAGGATCGCCGGTGCACTGTCCATCACCTCAAGGTGCATCACCCGTTTAGGCGTCTCTGTAAGTCCTTCCTTGACAAGGTAGACCTCTGAGAGTGCCATCAGTTCAGAGATGCCGACCACGAGCCCAGGGAGGATGAGGGCCTCGGCGAGGTCGGTCGCCACGAGGGCGATGATCGCAAGCCCTGTGATCTCGGCAAGGTCGGTGAGCAGGAGGCGGTGCAGATCGTCCTTCTCGATCATAAGGGCGATGAAGGCGATCGCAACCGCAACCAGAACGACTGGGAGAGCGATCTCATAACTCATCCATTACGCCTCCTGAAGAGGTAGGATGCGATCGCAAATGCCGTGAAAAGGATGCTCGTCTCGACGACGGTGTCGAGGCCTCTGGTGTTGTATAAGATCTCGTCGATGATCCCTCCGGGGTGAGAGACGATCGTCGTCCCGAGGTGGGGCGTTATCTCTGCAAGGAAAAGGGAGAGGGGCGTGAGGTACGCGGTTACGTACCCGAGATACGGCGAGTTCTCAGGATACTGCGCTGCAACCGTCGTTGTGTTGAAGGGTTCACCGCCCCGGTCGTAGGGGTCGAGGGTGCTTGTCCGGTCGATTGTCTTGGGATAGAGATCGTCTCCCTGGTAGGTGATCGTAGGGAGGGAGAAGGCCCCGATCAGGAGGACGACGAGGACGAGCACGGCATAGAGGAAGGTGAGGTTCTCGTATTCCGAAAGGATCTCTGAGATTCTGCGGATCATGGTTCACCCCTCCGTTCGACCACTCTGACCATGACGAAGGTCGAGATGGCGGTCACTGCAATGAAGGTGAGGAGGGCGAGGGCCTCGTCATAGGCGAGCATCATGAGGAGGAGACCCCACGCTGGGATCTCCAGGACGATGATCCGCGAGAGGTAGGTCTTTGGCCGTGGGAATGCAGCGGCGACTGCTCCGATGATGAGAATGGCAAGGCCGAGAAGAAGTTCAGGCTCCATGTTCATCCCTCCTCCAGGCAAGGGTGAGGACAAAGATCGTCGTGACCGGCGCGACCAGGGCGACGACGACGGCGACGTCGAGGTAGCCCCGGTCGACGATGAAGGGCATGATCCCGCCGATCATCACCCCAAGGGCGATGAGTTTGTTGAAGGGGTCGCGGGAGAGCGCCGTGGCGAAGGCCCCGAGAAGGACGATCACGGCGAGGATGACTTGCAGGAACTCAATCATTCTGCACACCTCCAGCTTTTGCGCTCGCAATGGCGTTTGCTTCCAGGGTCGAGCCCACAAAGTAAGCGACGGCCGCAAGGAGAGAGAGGGGGTGATTGAGGACCAGCACGATGATCCCGGCAACGGCGAAGTTCATCACGTTGAGGTAGGGGAGTTTCAGATAGGTGTCCTTCTCGATGAGACAGCGTAGTGCTGCAAAGAGGGCGATCACTCCGCAGATGTACAGCGCGATCAACTCCGCCACCCCCAGAGACTTCCGAGGAGCCTGCTTGCATAACGGTGCGAGAGGCCCTGGATGGTGAGGATTGCAATGACCATCCCGGCAATGAAGTTCTCAGGGGCAAAGCCGATGCCAGCGAGGCCGGCGACCATCAGGCTTGCAAGCACCGCACCAGTCGTCCCGGCATAGCCAGGGTCATGGCAGATCCTGTTCCCGATATAGACCAGGACCGCCGCAGCAAGTCCTCCAGGGAGGCCGGCTACATAGACGCCGCAGGCGGCCAGCAGGGTGCCGGCGGATGCGTCGGGCGAGGAGACGATGTTGCCCATCATGTAACCACCGTGGAGGTCGCCGCCGTCGGCCTCGATCTTCTTTCCGATCGCGCTCGCCCCGCTCACTCCTCCCTTCTCTGGCAGTCTGAATAGGACGTCGATGGTGACGAAGAGGAGCCAGCAGATGACGGCGGCGATCAGTACTTGTTCATAGTCAGCGAGCATTTCAGGTCTCCGGGTACGGTTTATTAAACGTAATTAACTTGGGCTATAGGATAAATCTTTTGAAATCCCGTTAATTGGTCTGTTCTCTATTTATTTCAGGGTGATCGAGATATTTGCTCACCATACTATAATAAAATTGATATTAGGGCATCTTTGTATCTGACCTGGACAGGGAGGGTTTATACCGTCTGAGACGTACTCAAGTCTATATCTTTATGAAGTATCACCTTCCCCCTCTTGACCGACCGACGATGGTCCTGGTCTTTGCTGTCTTTCTTACGGCGGCGGTCGCATTCTGGAACCTCCTCTGGGTGGTCATTCTTGCACTCTCCTTGGCGGTGGTCGTGATGCCTCTCCAGCGCCGTCTGGTCGAGAGGGCGGTCCCTGAGGGGCTGGCAGCTCTGGTCGTGACGACTCTGATCTTTCTGGCGTTGGTCGGCGCGGTCGGGTTTACGGTGGCGGTCCTCGCGCAGAATGTCGATTTCCTCGTTGAGATTGTGCAGGGGATCACGGGATGGATCGGCGCGGCCGGTGGTGGGCTTGAGGAAGGTGTGACGCCATGGCTAAATGAGAAAGCCGCCTCCCTTGGTGACGAGGCCGCCGGCATCGCTACCCAGGTTCCCACTCTGGTCCTGGACTTCATCGTCTTTTTCCTGGCCCTGTACATGTTCATCTATCGGGGTGCCGCTGTCGCCGCCGAACTGACGGCCGCGCTCCCGGCCCGTCTGCGCGCGGTGGTGGAGCGGATGACGAAGGCCTCAGTTGATACGCTCTATGCGATCTATATCGTGCATGTGGCGACGTCGGTGATCACCTTCTTCCTGGCTATTCCCTTTTTCTGGGTGCTCGGGTACGGTCATGTCATCTTTTTTGCGGTGATGGCCGGGATCTTCCAGCTCATCCCGATCATCGGTCCTTCGTTGATCATGCTCTTCATCGGGATCTTTGCGCTCTCGCAGGGTGATATCAGGGGGGCGGCACTCGCTGCCTTTGTTGGCTATCCGGTTGTCTGCGCTCTCCCTGACATCTATTTCCGACCGCTCATGATGGGGCGCCGGGCTCGTATCCACCCGGTGATCATGTGGATCGGGTTCTTTGGCGGCCTGGTGGTGATGGGGCTGGTCGGGTTTATCCTCGGGCCGGTCCTTGTGGTGCTCGCGGTCACGGCCTATCATATCCTGGTGGAGGAGTTGGAGGGGGCGAAGGAGACGGCGGACGCCTGAAGGGGGGGGTCGGGCCGGGCGCGAGGTACGGCCCGCCCTTGAATACGGCTATATTGTCCTCCGTTTCATTGACTGAAGTCCCGATTCGGGGCCGTTTTGGGCTTCGTTTCCGATCGGGTCATAGGGCCGTTTTTTCATCCGACGCAGCGAGGAAACCGGGTCACACGCGCCCCTCTGACCTCACGAATTACTGCAAGTAATGACATTCTCCATACCCACGAGGTACGCCTGCAGGAGGGGATGATATAATGAGAGGATTGAAGGCGGATTTTTGGGCTTTGTAGAACCCCTCCCCTCTTGTGTGGGTGAGAC